>JBAQER010000495.1:0-3227 GCA_049286845.1 Bradyrhizobium sp. | reverse complement strand
CCTACAAGGGTCCGCGCATCGTGCTGTTCCGCAACGCCACCAATGGCGGGCGCTGTGGCATGGCGCAGTCGGCGATGGGGCCATTCTACTGCCCGCCCGACAGGCAGATCTTTCTCGACACGGCATTCTTCCGCCAGGTCGAGACCAGGTTCCGCGGCTGCTCGGGCAACGCCTGCAAATTCACCGCGGCCTACATCATCGCCCATGAAGCGGGGCACCACATCCAGAACCTGCTCGGCATTCTGCCGCGCGTGACGCGGCTGCAGGATCAGGCCGGCAGCAAGGCGGAAGCCAATGCGCTGCAGGTCAAGGTCGAGCTGCAGGCCGATTGCCTGTCCGGCGTCTGGGTCAACCGCGAGGAAAAGAAACGTCCGGGCTTCCTGGAAGCCGGCGATATCGATGCGGCGCTGACCACGGCGTCCGCGATCGGCGACGATACGATGCAGCGGCAGACCACCGGCAGGGTGGTGCCGGACTCATTTACCCACGGTTCTGCCGCGCAACGAAAGAAGTGGTTCATGACCGGCTACCAGCAGGGTACGGTGCAGGCCTGCAATACGTTCGCGGCGGGAGCGCTGTAACGAGACTGTCGTCATTCCCGCGCGCGCGAAAGAGTTCGCAAATGTCATCAATCGACGAAACAAAACAATTCATTTCGCTCAACATCGCGGTGTTGACGGTTTCCGACACCCGGTCGCTGGCGGATGACAAGTCCGGCACCACGCTGGCGGACCGGTTGACCGCGGCTGGTCACAGGCTGGCGGCGCGCGAGATCACTACCGACGACGTCGAGGCGATCCGCAGCATCGTCAGGCGATGGATCGCCGATCCCGGCATTGACGTCATCATCACCACCGGCGGCACCGGCTTCACCGGCCGCGACGTCACGCCGGAGGCGATCGAGCCCTTGTTCGAGAAGCGGATGGATGGCTTCTCCATCGCCTTTCACATGCTGAGCCACGCCAAGATCGGCACCTCGACGATCCAGAGCCGCGCCACCGCGGGTGTCGCCGGTGCCACCTATATCTTCTGCCTGCCGGGATCGCCGGGCGCCTGCCGCGACGGCTGGGACGGGATTCTGGCCCCGCAGCTCGATTACCGCACGCGTCCCTGCAATTTCGTGGAGATCATGCCGCGGCTGGACGAGCATCTGCGGCGGCCGAAGGCCAAGGGCGCGTCGGTTTAACCCGTCATTCCGGGTTCGCCGCGGAGCCTGTCATCTGGCCGCGCTTTGCGCGGATCCGTTGGCGTCGCCCCGGAATGACGAAGGACAAATTAAAGCTCGCGCTCCCAGGTCTCGCCGACCAGGTCCTGGCCGAAACTGCGGTGCGGCTCGGTGGCCACCAGCACGAAGCCGGCATCCTGATAAATCCTGCGGGCGGCGAGCAGAATGCTCTGCGTCCACAGCGTGATCCTGCGGTAGCCGCAGGCCCGCGCGAAGCCGAGGCACTCGCCGACCAGTCTGGTGCCCAATCCCTGTCCGCGCCCGGCCGGATCGACCAGCAGCAGGCGCAGCTTGGCGACATCGTCGCTGTGCCGGACCAGAAACACCGAGCCGACCTGGACGCCATCGATGTCGGCGATCCAGCAGCGTTCCCGCGAAGCATCGAACGAGGCCAGAAATTCCGCAGCGATCTTTGCGACCAGGCTTTCGAACGAGGAATCGAAACCGTATTCGCGGGCATAGAGCGCGCCGTGGCTCTGCACCACCCATCCCATGTCGCCGGGCCCGGGCTCGCGCAGGATCGCGGGTCGCGGCGAAGCGCCGGGCTCGCCGAGCAGCCGTTCGATCGTGGCCATCGCCGCGACCAGCCGCCGGCTGCCGCCGCCCGGCAATGCGGCGAGCATGGCGCCGACCTCGTCATGCGAACTGCGCTCGAGTTTTGCGAAGGTCTGACGCCCTTTGCCGGTCAGGCTGAGCCGATATTGCCGCCGGTCAGACGGCAGCGGTTTGCGGGCAATCAGCCCGTCCTCATCGAATTTCTGGATGATGCGGCTGAGATAGCCGGGATCGAGACCGAGCTCGATCCCGATCTCCTTCGCGGCCGGGTCTTCCCGGTGCGCGAGTTCGTACAGCACCCGCGCCTCGCTCAGCGAGAACGGACTTTTCAGGAGCTGCTGGTCGAGAACGCCGAGCTTGCGGGTGTAGAACCGGTTGAAGGCACGGACCGCGGCGATCTGGTCGCCGGTATCGTCTGGGGACATCGCACACCTCGATAATTGCTATTGTCAAATAATTATTTGACTTTGGCAAGTATCTCTATGCGACCATGATCCGGCTGCGCAGCTGGGTGCGGGAGGAGCGGCCGAGCTGGCGCAACAGCCGGGCCTCGGAGCGGCGGGCGTCCGGCGCGTAGCCGCCGAGCCGGTCGTAATGGTCCCGGGCGATCAACAGCCCCTGTTCCGCCGATGGCCCCGTGATCATCCGGGCCACGAATTTGAAGCCGTCGCGCCAGCGCGTGTCGGCATAGGGCGAGCGGGCATAGCGGAAGATCCCGGCGCGGGGACGGCCGCTCGAAGATACGCCCTGGATGAACTGGGTGGTTTCCTCGATCCAGCCTGCGTCCAGTACGGCGCCGGCATGCAGGAACATCAGCCAGGGGGAGCGGGCCTGCCTTGCGCCGGCGGCCAGCGCTGCTGCGCGAGAACCCTCGAACGCCAGGAAGCGGCAGCCGGCGACGTCGGCCACGCGCTCGATCACGCCGGTGCCGGACCGGTCGACCAGCAGCACCTCGCGAACGATGCCTGCGGCGGCGCCGGGCACCAGTGCCGCAAGGGTCGCGACGGCCGGCTGTTCGACGCCCTCGGTCGGAATGATCACGCTCAGCATGAATGAGGCTTCGCTGGCTCAAAACGGTGAAAAACGCCGCACTGTTAGCACCTTGTCACAATCAAATCAGCCTTCGCGGTGCAGTTTTTTGCGGCAGGGCGGGCGGTTCCGCCATCTGTGGATTTTGCGATTCATGTTCTTGCTTTGTTCTAGGTGCGTGTTATGTTCCAACCATGAGCCGAGCATCCTCACATGCCCTCAAGCACCCGCCGGTCACGGCGCCCTCCGAGCCGGCGGGTGCACCTTCTCCCTTTCCCGAACTCGCAGTCGCGATCGAACGCGAACGGCGCCGTGGCCGCGGCGCGCAATCCAACGCCAGCGGCCGCTTCGAGGCCGAGGCGCGGATAGCCTTCGACGATGGCTGGCAGAGCCTCGACGAATTGCCGCCGTTCAAGAC
>JBAQER010000494.1:0-9936 GCA_049286845.1 Bradyrhizobium sp. | reverse complement strand
GGCCGGTATTGCCGCCCTGCGGCACCAGCGCGATCCGGTGCTCGGTGGCGAGCTTGCAGATGGCGGAGACTTCCGCGGTCGAGCCCGGCCGCAACACCAGCGGCGACCGTCCGCGAAACAGGTCGCGCTCCTCGGTGACATAAGGCGCGATGTCGGCCTGATCCGTGACCGCGTATTTGTCGCCGACGATCGAACGGAATTGCGCGATCAGTTCGGGCGAAAGCGGCGGCGGCGTCGAAGGCTGGACGATGTTCATTTCTGTCTCTTGTTCTTGTCGCTCGTTGTTCGCTTGCGTTGCTTCAGTCCCGTCCCACCGCGGCGCGGCGCAGCCTGTCGTTGATGGCTTCGCCGAGCCCGTGTTTCGGGATCGGCATTACTGCGATGGCGCGGGCGCCTTTGGTGTCGAGCGCACGAAGATAACCGAAAAGATTGGCGGCGGCCTCATCGACATTGCTCCGAGGCGACAGATTCATTATCGCGGCCGCCCCAACCGAGCCCGGCACCGTGGCGGGGCCGAACGCCAGCAGCGCTTCGCCGGGCTCAACTCTATCGGCATTGAGCCTGACCTTCGTGCGCGGCGCGTAATGCGAGGCCAGCATGCCCGGCGCCAGCGGTTGTCCGCTGCCGGCGTCGGGATCGGCGGGGGGCTGCGCCAGCGCCCGGCCCAGCACGCGCTCGATCTCGGCGCGGGGCAGGCCGCCCGGGCGCAGCAGCATCGGCTGCTCGAAGCAACCGACGATGGTCGATTCGACGCCGACCGCGACCGGTCCGCCGTCGACGATCAGGTCGATCCGACCGGTCAGGTCGCCCTGCACATGAGCCGATGTGGTCGGCGAGACATGGCCCGACAGATTAGCCGACGGCGCCACCACCGGCCCGCCGAAGGCGCGCAGGATGGCCAGCGCCACCGGGTGGGCGGGAACCCGGATCGCGACGGTCTCGAGCCCGGCGGTGGCGAGATCGGCGACCGGGCAATCGCCGGCTTTGGGCAGCACCAGCGTCAGCGGCCCCGGCCAGAACGCCTCGGCGAGCAAGGTGGCCATCGTATCGAAGCGGGCAATCCGCCGGGCGGCGGCGAGATCGCCGACATGCGCAATCAGCGGATTGAACGCCGGCCGGCCCTTGGCCTGGTAGAGCCGGGCAATGGCGGCGGGGTTGGCGGCGTCAGCCCCGAGGCCGTAGACGGTCTCGGTCGGGAACGCTACCAGGCCGCCTTCGGCGAGGCAGGATGCCGCCGCGGCCACGGCGGCCTCGCCGGCGGGCAGAATCCGCGTTTTCAGGGCTACATTCACAGGGAAAATTATCCTTACATCGGCTTCTTGCGGTGCACGAAACCCAAGGCTATAAGCCGCCCATCTTGTCGGAGTGTGGCTCAGCCCGGTAGAGCACTGCGTTCGGGACGCAGGGGTCGCAGGTTCAAATCCTGCCACTCCGACCAAGATTTCAATAGCTTATACTTTTCCCGGCTGGCGCGCGCAATGAAATGCGCAATGAAATAGGTCAAATCCTCCATGGCCTTTGTTGTCGATAACCGAATTCAAGTAGCCGATCACGGCTCGTCAATTTTGTTGTGCCCGCGATGTGGTAGCGAATCTATTCACCATCAAGCGGCGACTTTGTATGACCGCCGTGAGGACGGCGAGATGGTTGTTCGGTCTACTGTTCGAGATGGCTCGGCGAAGATCGACGTTGTCCAGTCGGATTCGAGCGGAAATCCGAGCAGCCGCCGAGATGGCATCTCCATCAGTTTCTGGTGTGAGGGGTGCAAGGGTATCGACGAAGACGTGCTGGAGCTCACCGTTAGCCAGCATAAAGGCTCGACTGAGTTGGGATGGCGTTATTCACCCAAAGCGCCACGCGAAGAGTAATTCTCAACGCCTTCCGCCGAAAGCCTCCGCAGCCTCCTCCTGAAAATCCGGGTGGTGATGGCCGTAGTTGGCTTCCAGCTGCTCCACTGTCATGCCCAGCCAGCCGGCGGCTTCCCACAGATCAACGCCAGCCTGCATTAGCCAGGTCGCCGCAGTGTGCCGGAGAGAATGACGCACGACGTCGTCACCAAGCCCGGCATCTTCCAGAATTCCTTCCCAGGCCGACCTGATCTTGCCGGCAAGCGGCTGGCCATCTTGCACGCGGTTGACGACGAACCTGATCTGGTCGCCGTCCTTCATCAGAGCCGCCGTGCGGAGTTCGGCCGACCGCGCATGGTCGATCTTGCGCCAGCGGACTAGGTGGGGCCGCAGACGGCTAGCGATCTTTGCCGGCGGGCGCCGCTTCTTGGTTGACCGCTCAAGGGCGCCCTTGCCCTGGTAGACCATGGCGTCCAGGTTCATCCACGGATGGGTCGTGGTCGGGAGCCATTGTGTGCGGCGGATCGTTTCTTCCCGTCGAGCACTGTAAATGCCGATGAGGCAAAAGCGGGCGGCCGGATAGCGGCGGCGGATGATCCATCTCTCACGACGCAATAGCGCGCCATCGTCTCCGCGCTTCCAGGAACCTCGTTCATTGTCCCACACGTAGCCTATTGCTGCACCGAGCAGCCGTGCGGCTTCATTGCGCGTCAGCCAGCGGTGTCGTCCTTCCGCCTTGGGAGGCAGCGTGATCTTCGGAACGACGCTAAGTGTGTGCTCGGCATGGTAGGCGTTGATGGCAGCACGCAAATCCTCAAGCCTGCGCCTAGCCGTTTGATCGGACACCTTGCCTTGACGAGGCTTAATCTCGGCTTGCCTGTTGTTTTCATTCGGCGTGCCGGTGGACCAGTCTACGAAGTCGCGGCAGAGCTGGGCCTTGAGCTTGATGACCGTCTTGTCGCCGAAGAAGCTATTGAGATCGAGGAGCCGGATCAGCAGGAGGTCGTGCTGCGCCAACGCTCGCTCGTCATTTTTGTCCTTGGGGCGTTTGGATATCTCGTAGGCTGTGAGAACGTCGGCTATGGCGAGGACGCCAGGGTCAGTTGCGCCGATTGTGGTTGTGTGCCGTCCGCCGATGTAGGTTTCGAGCGCCTTCGCAGCGCCGTCAATGTCGTCGCGGCCGCAACCTGTGCGGATTTGCCGGCCACGGTCGAGGATGATCCAGGTTTTATCGTCCTCTCGGAACCAGAGTCGTGGTGGCTTGGCTTTGCGGCCCGGCATGACGGCTTGACCAATTTGCGGATGGCACGAGGCGTGGTCAGATCCTTACCTGCAACTTTGGCGATTTCAAGAGTCCCAGCGGCCGCTGCCCTGCGCAATGATGATAATGTCAATGGGCCTTCCGGAAAAAACACGGCAGCAGCCTCGACCAGGGTCATTACTTCGTCCTCGCCCCATTGGGCGGGATCGGGTCGTGCTTTAGCGCGGGTGAGCTTGTCGGTGTTACGCTTGCGCATGTTAGACGCGGTACTCATGAATTCGCGAGACCTTTGCCTCGGCCGTTCTGTTCAACGTGTACGCGAAATCTGCTCTTCGAGAAGCTTGATGCCTTGGCTGGTGCGGCAATCGGCGACTTCTGAGTGCAAATCGGAGGATTGAGGACTCTTAATCATCTGGTCCCAGGTTCGAGCCCTGGTGCGCCCACCAGTCCTTTCAAGAACTTAGCCCGTTTCACCGTTTGAGAAGCCTCGATTAAAACGGTTTTTCAAACGGTGTTTTTTGGATGCCCGCGGACGTCTACTCCCGACAATGTGATCGGCAGGGTCGGGCGACAAAGCGGCTCGAAGAACGGCTTTTTGCTTATTCGGAAGCGCCACTCATTCACCGCGCGCCGAACGAGCGTACCGCCAGTTCGAATCCCTCTCCCTCCGCCAGCTTTACCGAAGCCGTCCATTCTCCGGCTTAATCTATTGGTGATTTTGCCCAATAGCAGCAGCGATTTCTAGTTTCTTGTCTCCGGACTCCCGATCGTCAGAGTCGGCCTGTCTTTCTCCGAATGGCCCGTTTCTCTCCGGAGCTCTGAACCCCAATGATTCGGTACGGTTCTCGAAATTCAAACGCTTTGAGTTACTTATGAGCCTCACGGGAAAGAGGTTCTGTGGCTTCTCTCGGACAACCGAGAAGACCGGGATGGAAGAAATCGATCCCACAACTACGAATCGTAGTATGTTGTTGCATAGCGCCGCGGTTGGCCGTCGAATTAGGGACGCATCCTTTCGCGCAGTCGAATTGCATGAAAACCAACAGCAGCGCCGGGATCGGCCAAGGAGGCGTGATGTTTGCAGACGTGGAAGGACCTTCCTTCATTTTTTGGCCTGTTGGCTGCGGCGACAGCACGACCATTGTTATCAGCGAGTCCGAAGTGCTCCAGCTTGATTTGAACGACAAAGTCATGGCGGAGGACGACGACAACGAGCACATCCCGTTAGTTGATGAGCTGGTAGAAAAACTTCCCCAGCGAGACGGAAAACCTTACCTGTCGTGCTTCGTGCTCACTCACCCTGATCAGGACCACTGCCGTGGCTTTGCAGATCTGCTCAAGAGAGTTGTTATCGGGGAGATATGGCATAGCCCGCACATCTTCCGGGAATACGAGGACGAAAAGGTTCTGTGCGACGATGCGGAGGCATTTCGCAAGGAAGCTCACCGTCGTTCAGCAAAAACCATTAAGATCGGCGGCGATCCTGGTGCCGGAAACCGCGTAAGAGTTATCGGCTATAGCTCCTTGTTCGAGCCTGGCGAAAAGTATCACAATCTCCCTGAGCAGTTCCACACCCGCCCCGGTTCTGCGATCACCACACTCGACGGCGCAGAAGTCAGTGACCGATTCCACGCCTTCATCCACGGGCCCTTCAAGGAGGGTGAAGCCGATGCCCGCAACGAGACCAGCGTGACGATGCGCGTGATTATTGGCTCTCAAGATCACCCGATGTACGGCCTCTTCCTGGGAGACGTCTCCTATCCGACCCTGATGCAAACCTTCCAACAGACGCACTATCACGACAATGATGCCATGTTGAACTGGAACGTGCTGCTTGCCCCGCATCACTGCTCGAAGAAGGTCATGTACGAGGACGATGTGCTTCAGCAGGACGTCATGGACGAACTGCAGGCGCCGCAGCTCGACATCGGTTACATCGTTGCAAGCTCGCCCGAGTTTCCGGCGTCGAACTCGTCTGGCGACAATCCACCGCACATTAAGGCAAGAAACCGCTACGAGGAGATTGTCAACACTGCCTTCCTGTGTACCGGCGAATACAGCACATCCGAGAATTTGCGGCCGATTATCTTCACCGTGAATGAAAACGGCGTCTTCCTCGACGATGACGATTACGCGGTCTCTGATAGCGCGCGGGAAACGTTGGCAGCCGCCGTGGCGGCAGCCCGCGGACGTGCGGCACCTCCAACTGCCAAAGTCGGTTTCGGTCGCGAATGAAATCCGAAGGGCAGGCTTGGGCACTCGAGCAACTTGCCGAAATTATTAAAGCCGCCGTTGGATCGCTCGAGGTCATCGAGATTGTCGAGCCGACCGATGAAGGCGGAGCAGTCTCTGTCTCGTTGTCGGTGGATTGCGCCGGCTACGAGCGCAAGCCGGGTGGCGTTCCGCTCAAGGCGCGGGAGCGCTTGCTCCTTAAGATTCCTTCGAATTTTCCGCTTGATTTGCCGCGCTTGAACTTCTCGCACACGCGCTATCGCGAGTGCACGCACGTGCAATGGGGCAGCTATATTTGCCTCTATCAAGCGCCCGACACCGAATGGCAGCCGGAAGATGGTCTCTTTGGCTTCCTGCAGCGCGTAGACGACTGGCTTCGAGCCGCTGCCGCAAATGAGCTAGACCCAGTCGGGATGCCGCTGCACCCACCCGTAAGCTATCCAGTCAGCGTCCTGAAGGTGGTCCCCACAGCAAATACACCGGTGCCGGACCCACCCTTCTGGGCCGGCTATGCCAAGATCACGCGCGAGAACGGCAACCGCATCGAGCTTGGCCAATGGATTCCTCACTCGGGACCTGTCCCGGACGGCCGGTTGGCTGCTGTGGTGCTTTTGCCGGTGGGGATGCCGCACGAATATCCCGACACTGTCTCGGGACTCCTAAAGGAGCTTACCGTACGCAACGTATCCATCGAAATCATTCGGCTGATGATACAGCTCGGCGTGCTCAGAAGTGAAAGCGGCAAGCCGCTCATTTTCGTTCTCGGCGCCGCCATGCGAGGCATTGCCGGTGGCGAGCGCCTACAGCATTTAGCTTGCTGGCGGATCGACGCGAAGCGCGTGGATGAAATGCGCGAGGCTATCAGGGCTTCTACAGACGAAAATCCGATTGATGTAGCCGACTTCTATGTTTGGGCCGAAAAGGCCAAAATAGAATGGTGCACCGTCCTTGAGGACCGACCCGAGATTGTCACGAGACGAGACGCTGAAAGCGCTTCAGCATGGTGGGCAGGCCGCCATGTAGTCATTCTCGGTTGCGGAGCGATCGGTAGCGCGGTCGCCATGCTACTTGCCCGGTCAGGTGTCGGCACGCTGCAGCTATATGATAAGGGCTCAGTCAAGCCCGGCCTCTTGGTCAGGCAGCTATTTGATCGATATCAGATTGGAGCTAACAAAGCGGAAGCAACCGCCGAAAACGTCCGTTTTGCTAACCCCGCTGTTAAGGCCCTCCAGTCTAGCGCGGATGTCGTCAGGATATTGGAAATCCCCGAACGACGTGCGGACGTCCTAGCTGCAGACGTGATTATCAACGCCACCGCTTCAACAGTGGTCGCGGCTGCGCTGGAGAGGCAGTTCAGAGCGTGGCCAAAAGCTCACCCGCCCATCATCTCTATGGCACTAGGACACAAAGCTGACCAGGCGTTGATGACCATGGCCGTACAGACTGTCCCCGGCATCGCACTCGATATTGATCGTCGCAGTAAAATCGCTTTGTCCAATCTCGCCAAAGGTAAGCACGTCCTAGATGAATTCTGGCCGATAAGCCCTGACCGGACGCGCCTGTTTCAGCCAGAACCTGGATGCTCCAGCCCCACTTTCCGCGGCTCAGCCGCTGACGTTATAGCGCTCACGGCGCAGATGACAAACGTTGCGAGCAGATGGTTGGCAAGTCCATCGCCTGCCGTTTCGCGCGCTCGGTCCTTCGATCTGACAGGAGAGCGCACAGGCGCTCTGCGCGAGTTCGAGTTCGACTGGCCGAGCGACATTATTCTGCGCGACGGTCTCAACGGTTATCAAATCCGCGTAAGCCAAGCGGCCCTTTCCGGAATGCGCTCGTGGATGCGCAGATCAGAGCGGGTTAATGGTCGACGCGTTGAGACAGGTGGGATTCTGTTTGGGCATACCGATGAATTCCTGAAAATCATGTGGGTTGATGAAATTAGCGGCCCGCCCTCGGACAGCATTCAGTCTGCCGCCGAGTTTGTCTGCGGCACAGCGGGCGTCGCTGAAATGAATGCGGAAAAGATCAAGAGAACCAGGAAATCTGTCGCGTTTGTCGGAATGTGGCATACGCATCCGGGAGGAATGCCGCTTCCTAGCGAGACTGACTACAGCGCGATGACGAAACTTCTCACGGGTGACCAATTCCAAGCAAAGCGTTTTTTGATGATGATCATCGGGGCCGACTCGTCGTTGCCCATTATTTCGGGGAGCGTCTTTGAGCGAGCTGATTACCAGTAGTCCGCAGCCGAAGCGACCGTTTATCGGGCTTGCCTTGTCCGGAGGCGGAGCACGCGCAATGGCGTTCCATCTGGGATGTCTGCGTTCGCTCCACGACAGAGGCGTCCTGGACAAAGTGAAGGTGCTCTCTACTGTGTCGGGTGGTAGTGTTATTGGTGCGTGTTACGCCTACAGTTCAGATGATTTCCTTACATTCGATAAGAAACTCGTAAAACTGCTCCAAAAGGGCATCAAAGGGATGATCCTAAAAGAGGTGCTGATGAGCACCCAATTGGTGAAGATCCTCTTCACATTAGTCGAAAGTGGACTGCCAACCGTCGCGCTGTGGTGCCTTTCGTCAATCCTACGATTGCTGCGAGCCCTCACCGGCATTCCGACGCAACGTGTCGAGCGAGGTCTTACGGCTTTGCGGCAATCCCTCCCTGTCTGGGGCAGTCTCACAACGGCGTTTGAGCAGGCTTTGACCAAAGTGTTTGGATCGACGACCGTCCGCGACGTTGCACGCACTGGATTGCACGTGGTCATAAACTCCTGCGATTTGAAGACAGGCACGGCGTTCCGCTTCGGTTCGCAAAGGTCGGGAGGTTGGCGCTACGGGCAGATCGTTGGAGCTTCTCCAACAGTCGCGAAGGCAGTGGCTGCCTCAGCCGCCTTCCCGATCATACTACCTCCCTTGATTGAGACCTTCCAGTTCACCAAATCTGGCCGCACTGAAACGCAGACCGTCGTCCTAACCGATGGCGGAGTGTTTGATAATTTGGGCGTGTCCGTACTGGAGCCCGGTAGGGATGGCGACATCACTGACACGTACCCGGTGACACACATCATCAGCCTCAATGCGGGACCAGGCCAACTCGACGGTGGCGATCATCCATTCTGGTGGGGCAGCCGCGTTGTGAAGTCCTTTGAAGCTGTGCATCGCAAATCGCAGGACCAAGTCTATTCTCGTCTCCATCGTTATGTAGAAACCGGAGAATTGGACGGCTTTGGAATGGTGTATCTTGGCCAGCAAGACCACCGATTGCCTTATCGTCCGACTGACCTAGTCGGACGCGACGAAGTGCGCAACTACCCCACAGACTTTGCATCTATCTCGGCGAAAGACCTTGATCTGTTAACCAAACGAGGTGAACAGCTCACCCACATCATCCTCGATCGATATCTTCCCCACCTTTGAGAGAAAATCGGTTTTCCTCGCCGCAGCTCTGTAGAGAGCGTCTGACTTCGGGAGCGCTATCACTAATGCGTTCCCTGGGGGGGCATCGTTAGTCGGCTCCGGTCGATGTTCCGTAACATTCGATCGACGAATCGGCCCCTTGCAGCGCGGTGTAGGAAGGCTGGATGCACCCGACCGTCGCTCGCGACCGGTACTACCGCGTTACTGGAAAGCGCTGTTAGTCAACTCCTTAACTGTGACGGTCGCGGTGCCACTGTTGTTCTCATAGAATCCGTAGTAGGTGCTAGGCGTTCCGATGAGCGCGTCATTGACAAACAGAAAGAGCTCCCCGCTCGCGGGCGCGGTAAACTCGGTCACCAACGTGTCGCGTAAATCATGGCTTCGCCAAATGTCGCGTGCGGCCTCGAGTTCAACTTTCGGAATGGGCTGCTCAACCGCAAGACGCGACGGATCGAGGCTAGGATCGCCGGTCGCTAACTCTTTCAGGCGAGCGGCGTAGGCTGGCGCCTCGAAAAAGCGAACTGGAATACTGCGTCCGCTCCGATCTTGCCCTACACGAACTGACTTGTCGCCGTTGTCAGAAGTTATCGCCCAGCTGGCATACGATTGCGGGCCTATCCGACCGATTAGTTGAAACCAGTCTGCCGACCACCAGCGCAATATAGGCAATGCGAGCGTATGACGAATGGAATTATCACGGAAGCCGTTTATGTCCGTTATAATGGTCTGGTCAAAGAACGGTTGAACCATTTTTACCCGAAGCGCGTAGCGGTGGCCTTCTTGCAAGAATAGACCGCTCGCCCAACAAGGACTTTCGGTTCTGAAGAGTTCGCGCGCTGTTGCGCCAGCCGACGAGACTCGAACTACTTCTGCGGAAGCCGTCTCTGTGCATAACTTTCCGCTACCATCCCGATGTGTCACGACCCCTCGGCTAATGGCAACGAGAACAAAAAGGGCCAGTACAACCAACGTCACTGCTGGAAAAATAATTCGCGAGAAGAAACGATTTAGTAGACTTAGGAAGGTCGACTTTCGAATGCGTCGGGCAAAGGTATTTTGCGGGTGCTGCATTCCCTTCTTGGTCGCTTCGGTCCGGTCATCTGGCTGCCATGCCTCGCGCGCCAAATCAGCAATTCTGTCACGGAGCGAGCTGCTGCCGCGAAACAACAGTATCGTGAT
>JBAQER010000493.1:0-4443 GCA_049286845.1 Bradyrhizobium sp. | reverse complement strand
CCCCCGGACGAACCGCCCGAGGAATGCGCCAAATTCCACGGATTCCGGGTTGGACCGAACAGCCGCGACTCGGTGGTCGGCATCAGTCCGAATTCGGGACTGGCGCTCTTTCCGAAGATGGTCACGCCGGCGGCGAGGAAACGCTGGGCGAGGGTGCCGGTATGATCGGCGACATCGTCCTTGAAGATGCTGGCGCCGAAGGTCGTCCGTGTGCCCTCGAGAATATCCAGATCCTTCAGCAGAAACGGCACGCCGGTGAAAGGCCCGTCCGGAAGCCCCTTGTCGATCTGCCGCTTCGCATAGTCGTAATGCTTCACGACGATGGCGTTGATCTGCGGATCGACCATGGCGGTACGGGCGATCGCCTCGTCCAGCAATTCGCCGGGGCTCACCTGTTTCTTCCGGACGAGATCGGCAAGACCCGTCGCGTCATAGCTGCCGTATTCCTTGAAAGCCATGTTGATATCCGTAAAGCCGCTGAAGGGGTCAGGTGCAGTCAAGTCGTGCCGGACGCCGACGTCTCGGGCTCAGCCGAGCACGTCCTGATTAATGACGTTCTGGCGTATCGGCTGGCCGTCGAGCGCGCTCAGGATATTGCGCGCAGTCTGCTCGCTCATCCGGTCGACCGCTTCCCGCGTCACTCCCGCCACATGCGGCGCCATGATGACATTGGGAAGCTCGAACAGCGAATGCCCTGATGGCGGAGGCTCCTGCTCGAATACGTCGAGACCTGCGCCCGCAAGCTTGCCGGACGCCAGCACGTCATACAGCGCCGGCTCGTCGACGATGCCGCCGCGCGCGGTATTGATCAGGTAGGCGGTCGCCTTCATCCGCTTCAGCCGCGCCGCATTGAACATCCCGACCGTTTCCGGGTTCTTCGGGCAGTGGATGCTGACGAAATCGGCACGCGGCAGCGCCGCATCGAGATCGGCGACCGGCTCGCAGCCGGCCGCCTTGATCTCGGCGGCAGGCTTGTAGGGATCGTAGACCAGAACGTCCATTTCCATGGCCAGGCAGCGCTTGGCGGTACGGGTACCGATGCGGCCGAAGCCCACGATCAGCACGGTCTTGCCGAACAGATCATAGGGCAGCATGCCGAGCCGGCTGGCCCATTTGCCGTCCTTGACGATGGAATGCATTTCGACGGCGCGCTTGGCCAGCGTCAGCATCATGAACAGCGCCTGTTCGGCGACCGACGGCGAATTCGCGGTGCCGGCGACCATCAACGGCACCTTGCGGCGGCTCAGCGCCGGAACATCGACGGCGTCGTAGCCGACGCCGATCCGGGTCACGACCTTCATGTCCTTTGAGGCCTCGAGCTCCTGTTCGCCGAAACGGGTGGCGCCCAGGGCTACGCCATGTACCGGCGCCTGCTCCTTGAGCATGGCTTCGAAATCCCCGGCGGATATCATATTCGGGAATTCGACGAGGTCGATGTCGTCCCGTTCCCGTAGCAGAGCTCTTCCGGATTGCGAAAACGATTCAGTGATGAGAATTTTCTTCTTGTTCGTCGCCATTCCCGAGCCCCTGGTCCTTTTCTTGTTATGCGGCCGTCAAATGACGGCGCCAGTGGCCTCATTTAGCAGGTGCATATTGTTGAGGTCTATCTCTAATCGCATCGGGGCGCCTGCGCGCGCATCGGCATTGGGATTGACCCGTCCGCAGATCTCGGCGCCCTCCATGATGAAATAAATCATCGTCTCCATGCCCATCGGTTCGATCACATCAAGTACCGCATCGAAGTTCTCGACTCCGGGCTCCGCGTGGGGACTGGCTTCCGTGATGTGTTCGGGACGCAGGCCGAGTTGCAGCTTGTCGGTTCGCGAGACGTTCTTGTATCGGTCGGCGCGGGCCGGCGGTAGCGGGAAAACAATACGGTCGGTGAGGCGGATATGCATCTTGCCGCCGACGTCTTCCAGCCTGCAGCTCATGAAATTCATCGCCGGCGAACCGATGAAGCCTGCCACGAAGCGCGTGGCCGGATTGTGATAGAGCTCGTTCGGCGTGCCGATCTGCTCGATGCGGCCATTGTTCATGACCACGACTCGGTCGGCGAGGGTCATCGCTTCGACCTGGTCATGGGTGACGTAGACGGTGGTAGTGCGGACTTTCTGATGCACCTTCTTGATCTCGATCCGCATCTGCACCCGCAGCTTGGCGTCGAGGTTGGACAGCGGCTCGTCGAACAGGAACACCTTGGGATTTCGCACGATGGCGCGGCCCATGGCGACGCGCTGGCGCTGGCCGCCGGACAGCTGCTTCGGCTTGCGGTCGACCAGTTCGACGATGTCGAGCATGCGGGCGGCCTCGTCGATCCGGGTCTTGATCTCGGCCTTCGGATAGCGCTTCAGCCGCAGCCCGAACGACATGTTCTCGGCCACCGTCATGTGCGGATAGAGCGCGTAGTTCTGGAAAACCATGGCGATGTCGCGGTCCTTCGGCGGCACGTCGTTGACGACGTCGCCCCCGATCATGATATCGCCGTCGGTGATATCCTCGAGCCCCGCGATCATCCGCAGCGTGGTCGACTTGCCGCAGCCCGAGGGTCCCACCAGCACGACGAATTCATGGTCGGCGATATCGAGATCGATGCCGCGCACCGCCTCGACCTCGTCGTAACGTTTGACAACCTTGCGCAACGTGACGTCAGCCATTGAGTTCAACCCTTTGTCGCACCGGCGGTCAGGCCGGCAATGTAGTAGTCCATCAGGAAGGCATAGATGATCAGCGGCGGTGCGGCGCCGAGCAGGGCGCCGGTCATGATCTGTCCCCAGGCGAACACGTCACCCTTGATCAAGGACGTGATGATGCCGACCGGCAGCACCAGCTGATCGGTCGATGTCGTGAACACCAGCGGATAGAGGAATTGCGCCCATGACACGGTGAAGGCGAAGATGGTCGCGGCGATCAGGCCGGGCAGGGCGACCGGAATGAAGATGCGCGTCAAGGTCTGAAACCATGACGCGCCGTCGATGATGGCTGCCTCGTCGAGCTCCTTGGGGATGGACGCGAAGTAACCGATCATGATCCAGGTGCAGAACGGCACCGTCAGCGTCGGATAGATGATCAGCAGCACGTACCATTTGTTGATCAGCTGGATCCCGGTCAGTTCGCCGAACATCGCGAACATCTTGAACAGCGGCAGAAACAGCAGCGTCTCGGGGATCAGGTAGGTAAGAAACACGCCGGTCGCGAGCGTCGCCGAGCCCCAGAACCGCATGCGCGCCAAGGCGAATGCCGCAGGCACGCTGATTAGCATGGTGATCGTCACGACGAAGATCGAGACCAGCGCCGAATTGCGAAAGAAGGTCAGGAACTGGTTTGATGTCAGCAACTCGACATAGTTTGACAGCGTTGGATGGAAAATCCACCACGGATTTGTGGCCGCGGAAATCTCGGCGCTGGTCTTCAACGAGGTGATCAGCATGTAGAGCGGCGGCACCAGCGAGAAGATCGCGTACAGCGTCAGAAAAAAGTACGACCACTTGAGCGCCCAGGCGCGGTCACGGCTCATGCTGCCTAATTTGACGGTGCGGGTCGGGGCGGCCTTGTCGATCACTACGGTGCTGGTCATCAGGCTTCATTCCCACGGTTGTTGATATCGCGCAGGATGAAGATCGCCGCGATCGCGAGGATCGGGAACATGAACAGCGACACGCTGGCGCCGAGCGGGATGTCACCGCCCTCGATGCCGACGCGAAATGCCCAGGTCGCGAAGATATGGGTGTGATCGAGCGGGCCGCCCGAGGTCAGCACCCGCACAATATCGAAATTCGCAAACGTCACGATCAGCGAAAACAGCGTGGTGATCGCGATGATGTTGCGCATCATCGGCAGCGTCACGTACCAGATGCGTTGCCACCAGTTGGCGCCGTCGATGGCCGCGGCTTCATAGAGCTGCTCAGGGACCGACTTCAGCGAAGCCAGATACATGATCATGAAGAACGGAGCGCCGAACCAGATATTCACCAGGATGACCGAGAACCGGGCCCAGCCGGCCTCGCCGGTCCACGGAATCCGGTCGATACCGATCCCTGCCAGCAAGTAATTGAAGGCGCTGTATGACGGGTCGAACAGCCACAACCACGCCAGCGTGCTCATGGCCGGCGGAATGACCCACGGCACCAGCAGCATTCCGCGCCATTTGCGCTGGCCCTTGGCCGGAATGTTGTGGACGAGGTGAGCCACGATGAACCCGATCAGCGCCTTGAAAATCACGGCGGTGATCGCGAAAATGCAGGATTGCTTGACGACCAGCCAGAACGTTTCGCGCGTGAACAGAAACTGGAAGTTTCCGAGCCCGACAAAACGCTGCATCGACTTGTTCAAGGTGGCCAGATGCAGCGAGTAGAACGCGGGATAAATTACCAGGAGCGCGATCAGCAGGATCAGCGGCAGCGTCATCAGAAAGGCCGCGGTGGATTTTCGCTTTAGCGCGGTTCG
>JBAQER010000492.1:0-8694 GCA_049286845.1 Bradyrhizobium sp. | reverse complement strand
CCCCAGGATAGGGCCGTATATCGAACCGCTGCCGCCGAACAGAACGAGCAGGAGAATGAACACGGACAGGTTGAAGTTGATGAAGTCCGAGTTGAGGTACTGGTTCTGCTGCGCCACTATCGCGCCGGCCAGGCCGCACGTGAAGGCGGCAATCACGAAAGCCAGCACCTTGAACTGGTAGGTCGCGATGCCCAGTGAGCCGGAGGCAATCTCGTCGGCCTGGAGCGATCTAAAGGCCCTGCCGAATCTGCCTTGCAGCAGGTTGCGCAACAAGAGATGCAGTGCAAAGCAGAGGATGAGGATGAACCACACCCAATCGATCAAGGCAAAGGGCTTGCCCATCAAGGTGAGCGGCTTGATGCCGTAAATGCCCATGGCGCCGCCGAACGTGTCGGAAGCCTCGGAGACCACCTTCTCGACCACGATGCCGAACGCCAGCGTCACCATCGCCAGACTCGGGCCCTTCACCCGAAGTGAAGGCAGCGCAATCAGCACACCGAAGGCTGCCGATATCACGCAGGCGATCACCAGGGCCAGCCAGGGGCCGAGCTGGAACGTGGTGGTGGCCAACGCCGCTGCATAGGCGCCGGCTGCGAACAGCCCGGCCTGACCGAGCGACTTCTGTCCCGCGTAGCCGAGCAGGACGTTCATGCCCGCGGCGCAGATGTAATAGGCACCGATCATGAAGATCAGGCGGAGGTAGAAATCGTTGGTGATGAATGCCGCACCGGCGGCAATCAGCCCGACTACGACAGATGCGCGCAGCATGGCATTCACCGCCGTCACACCTTGTCGACCGCGGGGCGTGCGAAGAGGCCCGCGGGCCGGATGGCCAACACCAGGATGATGAAGACGAAGACCGCAATCTCACGCCATTGCGCCTGCCACAGACCAACGCCGCTTTCGATGACGCCCAGGATGAAGCCGCCGTAAATGCAGCCTCGGGGGTTGCTCAGGCCGCCGATCATGGCCGCCGAGAAGGCCTTGAGCGCGATGGCCATGCCCATGAACAACGAAGCCGAAGTGATGGGCGCCACCAGCACGCCGGCCACGCCCGCCAGCAGACCGCTGACGGCAAAGGCCCCGATCATAAAAGCCATGACATTGATACCCATCAGACTGGCCGTCTGGGGCGAATGCGCCACTGCCATCATGGCCTTGCCGATCCGCGAACGTTGCTTGATCACGTCCAGCCCGGCCATGATGACCAGCGCCGCGACAAGCAGCAAGATTTCCTGCGGACGCACACCCGCGCCCCACAGGTGGATAACGTCGTTGCCCACGGGCGGCGGGATCATCACCGGGGCCGGCCCCCAGACTGCCAGCCCTAGACTCTGAAGGATGGCGCCAAAGCCTATGGTGCTCATCACCCAGTTCATGTTCTGTGCGCCGGCAAAGGGCCGAACGGCCAAGATGAACAGCAGCACGCCGACAAATGCCGACACGATCCCCGCCAGCACGAGCGCAACGGGGTAGCTGAACGCAGGAAAGGTCTTGGGGATGACGGCCAGCGAATCGCTTCCGGCCGCCCACGCGAACACCGTCACGCCCGCGAAGGCAGCAAAGGAGATCAATTCGCCCTGCGAGAAATTGAGCGTGCGCGTGCTGATGTACGTGATGCTGAAACTCAGCGCGATCAGCCCATAGGCGCCACCGATGGCAAGCCCGCTGAACAGGGCCTGCAGATAAGCCGCGAGCAAGACTCTCTCCTTGGCAATGCTCCGCGCGTTCGGCGAAGCAGGAAGACCCGCGCCCCGCGGACGCGGATATGGGGCATGCCCAGGGGCATGGAGCACCCCGGGCGGATAATGAAGCCTGGACGACTCAGCCAGGTATGAAATCAGTCGGCTTGAGCTTCTTGATCAAGTCGTCCGAGTAGATGACGACCTTGCCGTCCTTCCAGCGCGACCACAGAAAATCCGCGCCGCTCAGGCCTTCGCGTTGCGTCTTCGAGAACGGCTTCTGGTAGGTCTTGATATAGCCCTGCACCGGCTTTTGCAGGTTCTCCAGCGCGGCGCGAACGGCCGGCCCATCGGTGGCGCCAGCCTGCCCGATGGCTGCAGCGAAGATCTGGGTGGCGTCGTAGCCTTGTGCGCAAGCCCAGAAACTCTGCCCCACAAGCTTGCCTTCGACACGCTTGACCAACTCCTGTGTGCGCGCCGACATCTCAGGCGCCACGGGCCGCATGAAGATCGGCAATTCCGACAACTTGGGGCCCGCAACCTCCGAGAAACCCTTGCTGTCCGAAGCCCAGCTGGTCAGGGTGATAGGGAAGTAGCCGATCTTCTCCATGCTGCGCATGACGTGCCCGATGGGTGTGCCCAGCGCCCAGATGAAGAGGGTGTCCACGCCCGCTGCCTTAAGCTTGTTCAGCTGCGAGGTCATGTCGGTGTCGTTGGGCCCGAGCTTTTCCACGGCGGCGGGCTTCATGCCGTACAGGACCGCGAGCTCATTGAGGTCGCGCAGACCCGCCTGGCCGTAGCCGGTGGTATCGACGAGGAAGCCGATGTTCTTGGTCTTCGGGTTCTGCTTGGCGTAGGTGATGAGCGAACGCATCTGCTCGCGATCGGTCGCCGAGAGCCGGAAGTTGTAGTTATCCTCGCCAGGGCTCATCGGCTTGACGATGTCGGTCGATGTGCCGAGGCTGGTGAGCACGGGCGTGCGCTTTTGCGTGACGATGTGCTTGTAGGCCAGGGCGTTGCCCGAGTTGGTGGGCCCGAACAGGCCGACCACTTTCTCGTTGTCGATCAGCTCGGTAACGTTCTGGATGGCCTTGGGAGGCAGCGCGAGGTCATCGCGCACGACGATCGACAACTTCCGCCCGAGCACGCCGCCCTTCGAATTGATGTCCTCCGCCGCCAGCTGCATGCAGACGGCTGCGTTGCGGCTGTATTCGGCGCTGGCCGAAGCCGACAGGTCGGTGCTGAAACCGATCTTGATGTCCTGCGCGGTGGCCGCGCCAACCGAACACAGCACCGCAGTGACCACTGCGACGTACCTCAGAGTTTTCATCTGTATCTCCTGGTTAGAAAAGCGATCGCTTCCTGAAGGCCGCACCTGCCGGACACACCAATGGAGGAGATCGAGCGAGAGGCTGCACATTGCAGAAGCACAATATGCCATCACAAATCACAGCGCAACCCGTGATAACACTCGCTGTTGCCGAGCGGCAACAAAGGCGGCGGTTTCTCAGCAAAAGCCGACCTTTTCCCTCGGTGTCGCGCCTTTGCTTGGCATCCGCCCCGCCAAGATGGGCGCACTTTGTGATCAAATATCTCATCTACCAAACTGAACCGCCTGGTCTGAACCGATCGCAGGTTTGGGCTTGACATGCTTAAGGGGGATAACCGCAATGAAGCTTCAGCAACTCGAACCGTCGGCCCGGATGCAGGCTTTGGAAGTGGAGGATGCCGATTGGTCGGAGCTACCGCCGGCGGAGGCCAAGCGCCTGGCCACCTTGATCCTGGCGGCCCGCCGCTTCGAGGAGGCGATCTTCAAGCTCGACAAGATGGGGCTTGTGCACGGTCCGGCACATTCGAGCATCGGGCAGGACGCCGCCGGAGCCGGGTCGGTGGCGGCTCTGCCGCGCAACACGAAGATCAACGGAACGCACCGTTCCCATCACCAGTGCATTGCCAAGGCTATCAATACCTTTTACGCCGACGACTTCGATCCGACCCAATGCGAATCTCTGACCGAGGACATGCAACGCGAGATGCGCCGGATGATGTGCGAGATCCTCGGGCTCAAGGACGGCTGGAACGGCGGGCGCGGCGGTTCCATGCACATGCGCAGCAACGAATTGGGGATCATGGGCACCGACGGCATCGTCGCCGGCGGGCTACCCTTGGCTTGTGGCATCGCGTTCGCCGAGAAGGTACGCAACACCGGTATGCCCGTGGTGACCTACTTCGGCGATGGTGCCCTCCACCAGGGCGCAGCGCAGGAGGCCATGGGCCTAGCGGCCCTTTACAACCTGCCGCTGATTTTCTTCCTCGAGAACAATCACTACGCCGTCTCCATGAGCGTGGAGCAATCGACGCGCGAGCAGGTCTTGCTGACCCGGCCCATGGCGCATGGCATCCCTTCCATACGCGTTGACGGCATGAATCCTCTGGCGGTTTGGCTCGGCACCCGTTGGGCTCATCGGCAGATTCTGGAAAACGGTGGTCCCGTCTTCGTGGAGGCCGTCGTCTACCGCTATTACCACCAGAGCCGTCCGTTTCCGGGCAGCGCGTTTGGCTATCGCACGAAGGAAGAGGAAGACGTCTGGCGCGCCCGCGATCCCATCGAGTTCATCCAGCGGGAGTTCCCGGCGCGCAAGATCCTGAGCACCCAGCAGATCGAGGCGATCGACCGCGTGGTTCGCGATTCGGTCGATGCCGCATTCAATTCCATCGTCGAAGGACAAGGTTCGGCGAGCCGAATCCGGCCCGAACTCTGGCCCGACCCATCCACTTGCGAGCTGGGCATCACGGGCGATTTGTCGGAGCTCGCAGGTGTTCGCTACGCCGAAGCCTGCGATTTCACGGCGGAGCAGATGACCGAGATGTCCTTGATCGAGGTGCTGCCCAAGGTCGTCGGCGCGCGAATGGCCGAGGACGCTGACATCTACGTCTTTGGCGAAGACGTGGCGAACATGAACGGGGGCACCGTCGGCGCCACGCGCGGGCTGCCCAAGTTGTTTCCGGGGCGCATTGTCAACACGCCGATCACCGAAAACGGATTTTGCGGCCTTGCCAACGGCGCAGCGATGTCCGGGCTGAAACCTGTCATCGAGCTGATGTACAGCGACTTCCTGCTGGTGGCTGCCGACCAGTTGTTCAATCACTCGTCGAAGATGCGGCACATGTTCGGCGGCCACCATCCGATGCCGCTCGTGCTGCGCTGCCGCATCCCCGGCATGGAGGGCTACGGGGCACAACATTCGATGGATCCTGCGGGCATTGCCGTGCTGTATCCAGGGTGGCGCATCGTAGCCCCTTCCAACGCATTCGACTATGTGGGTCTGATGAACTCGGCCCTGGCCTGCAAGGACCCTGTGCTGGTGCTCGAGCACCAGGGACTACACGGCAAGAAGACGGCTGTTCCCAAGGACTTGGACTACTACATTCCGATCGGCAAGGCGCGCAAGGTCCTGCAGGGCCACCAGATCACGCTGTTGACAACGCTGGCCATGGTCGAGGTGTGCCGTGAGGTGGTGGAGGAAATGGGCGTGTCGGCCGACGTCATCGACCTGCGTACGCTGTCACTTCGAGATCTCGACTACGACATGATCGGCGAATCGATCTGCAAGACGGGCAACGTCGCGATCGTCGAACAGACGACCAGGGGCACCAGCATCGGGTCGCACATTGCCGATGAAATTCAGAGGCGTTACTTCGACTATCTGGATCAGCCCGTGATGCGTGTCACCGGCGGCTGGGCCCCGCCCACGGTCTCCAAGGTGCTCGAGCCGGCGGCACTTGCCGGTCGCAAGCAGGTTTGGGAGGCCGTCGAGTCTCTCTTGCACAACAGTGCCCAGAAGCCGGCGCAGGGCCATTGAACGGGAGTCACATGATGCCAATCCATATTCTGATGCCGGCACTTTCACCGTCGATGGAAAGCGGATCCATCGTCCGATGGATCAAGAACGAAGGCGACACCATCCAGCTCGGCGAGCCCCTCGTCGAAATCGAATCGGACAAGGCCATCGTTGAAGTCGAGGCCATGGACGAAGGAATCCTGGAGAGCATCCTCGTGCCGGGCGGGTCAAGCGATGTGCCCGTGAACCAGATCATTGCTGTCCTGCGGCCGCTGAACGCTCGACCTGGGGTTGACGAGTCGCCACAAGCGGCGCAACCGGCGCCATCGAGAGCCGGTTCAGCAAGCGCAAGGGGAGCCGCACCTCCCGTTGTGCCATCGGCGGATGAATCCCCGGCGGCACCCTTGAAACCCGGCGTGCAGCAGTCGTCGCTCGACGCCGAGCGCCGCATTTTCGCATCGCCGCTTGCACGGCGCCTGGCCAGGGACGGCGGGATCGAGCTTTTGGGCATCCAGGGATCGGGGCCCGGGGGCCGCATCATCCGCAAAGACATCGACGCCCTGGCACCGACGAGTGAAGCCCACAGGCCGGGCGATGGCGTTCCCATACGAGCTGTCACCGAACCTTCCGAGCACGACGTTGCTGCCCAGTTTGCGCAGGGCACCTATCACCGGATCCCGCTGGATGCGATGCGCCGGTCCATCGCCGCTCGGCTGACGCTGTCCAAACAGAGCATTCCCCATTTCTATATGTCGATCGAATGCGAGATGGATGCTTTGATGGCGTTGCGACAGCAGGCCAACCAGGCCGCTCCGCGTGGCGCTGACGGAAAGCCCGCCTACAGGCTCTCGATCAATGACTTCGTGATCAAGGCCCATGCACTGGCGCTCCAATTACATCCACGGGTCAACATGGTGTGGGCCCATTCCTGCCTGCTCCAGCTGACTCACGCCGACATCGCCGTGGCCGTCTCGGTGGAAAATGGCCTGCTCACGCCAGTGATTCGACGGGCCGAAGCAAAGCCACTGAGCGCCATCTCCGCCGAGATGAAAGACCTTGCAGCGCGTGCGAAAGCCAGAAGTCTGATGCCCGAGGACTACATTGGGGGCGCGACCACAGTCTCTAATCTTGGCATGTTAGGAATCACTGAGTTCCATGCCATTGTCAATCCTCCCCAGAGCTCGATCCTGGCCGTCGGCGCCGTGTTGCCCCGAGTCGTAGCAAAAGATGGGAAGATTGACGTAATTCAATCCATGGCGGTGACGCTCTCCTGCGACCATCGTGTGGTAGACGGTGCGCTCGGAGCAGCCTTCATGTCGGACTTCAAGCGATTTATTGAAAACCCAACGGCGATGCTGGTGTGATGTTCACTCTATCTGTTGAAGAAAATATCTCCCCACTGGCCAGGCAGACGCTGGCCGATCAAGTCTACCGGGATCTGCGAGATCTGATCCTTTCTGGCCGCATTGAACCCGGGGAGCGCCTGACGCTGCGTCGGCTCGCCGCTGTCGTTGGCACCAGTCCTATGCCCGTGCGCGACGCAGCCAGCCGCCTCGTTGCCGAGAAGGCCTTGGTGATGCTGCCGTCACGCTCGCTGCAAGTGCCCTGGCCTTCCATAAGCGAGTTCGAAGAGATCGTCACCATCCGCTGCGCGCTGGAGGGTCTGGCTGCTGAACTCGCCGCGCAACGGCGCACCGACGCTGACGTAGAGGCCATTCGCCGACATGCCGCCGCGTTCGATTTGAACGCATCCGCGGTCAGCCCGAATCCGCTCGCGGCGATCGAGCACAACCGGCATCTGCACTTTACCGTCTACAAGGCCTCTGGACTGCCCAACCTGGTCCAGATGATCGAGGGGCTGTGGCTCCAGGTCGGGCCCGTGTTCTATGCAGCGATTGCCGCAGAGATCCTGGCGTCCAGCGGCAATGGCAGCATGGCTTTGCCTAGAAAGAAGCGCGTGGCCAAGTCTGGATCACACGCTCCTTCAGAGTCGACCGACGAGCCCCGCATGCTCAAAGCGGCACACGGTTCCCATGTGGCCCTCGTCGCCGCCATGTCGGCGGGCGATGCGGGCGCGGCGCGGGCGGCGATGGTTGCGGACATTCGACAGGCGGCGCAGTTCATAGTCGGCTCCTGTCGATTGCGCGGGAGCACCAAGGCGGCCGCTTAGCCGAACACTGATGAGTGAACGATCAAATGATGGCGCGGGCGACGCCTTCGACTTCGTCATCATTGGTGGAGGCGCGGCCGGCGCAATCCTGGCGAACCGCCTTACTGAAGACGGTCGCACGACGGTGTGTTTGCTGGAAGCAGGACCAACCGACTGGCACCCTTTCCTGCACATCCCGGCCGGGTTCATCCGGTGCGTATTCAATCCAACGTACGCCTGGCAGTTCACTTCAGAGCCGAACCCCCTTACCGACAATCGGCGCATTCCGATTCCGCAGGGTCGCACGTTGGGCGGTTCGACCTCGGTCCACGGGCTGGTCTACAACCGCGGCCAGCGCGAAGACTATGACGGTTGGGCGGCGCTGGGCAATACCGGATGGAGCTATGCGCAGGTGCTGCCTTACTTCAAGCGAAACGAGAGGCGTCTGGGAGGTGATGATCGTTACCGGGGCCGTGACGGCATGGTGCCGGTCAGCGACGCCAACTGGAATCATCCGATCTGCGAGCGCTTCATCGCGGGGGCGCAGGGGCTGGGCTTGCCACTCAACCCCGATTACAACGGCGAGTCACAGGATGGCGTGGGCTATTTCCAGCGTACGATCGACGGCCGTTGGCGTATGAGCACCGCGCGAACGTATCTGCGGCCGGCGCTGCGCCGCGGAAATCTCGACGTGCGGACGAATTCACGCGCCGTTTCGATCCTGTTCGAAGGCAAACGGGCAATCGGCGTGCGCTACGTGAAGGGAAGCTCTCTCGCGACCGCCCGCAACGTCAAGGCGCGGCGCGAAGTCTTAGTCTGCAGCGGCGCATTGAACACACCCAAGCTGCTGCAGTTGTCAGGGGTGGGGCCGGCGCAGCTTTTGAGCCGTCTCGGCGTGCCAGTGGTGCACGATCTGCCCGGCGTCGGAGGGAACCTGACCGATCATTTCTCGGTGCGTTTCGTGATGAAAGTCAAGGACATTACAACCATCAACGAGCTCTCACGTGCACCGCGACTCTGG
>JBAQER010000491.1:0-1563 GCA_049286845.1 Bradyrhizobium sp. | reverse complement strand
CCTCATGCAGGCGGGCGATGTAGATCGCCGGGCCCATGTCGCCGTAGAACTGCGCCACCAGGCCGCCGCCATAGAGCGCTGCCATCGAGCCGATGAAGCTCAGGATCGGCAGCGCGCAAACCAACGCTAGAATGCGGGGCAGGATCAGCACCTCGACGGGGTCGAGGCCCATGGTCGACAGCGCGTCTATTTCCTCGCGCATTTTCATCGAACCGAGCTCGGCAGTGTAGGCGCTTCCCGAGCGGCCGGCGACCATGATTGCGACAATCAATACACCCAATTCGCGCAACACCAGAATGCCGACCATGTCGACGACGTAGGAATCAGCACCGAACTTGCGGAAATGAAAGAAGCCCTGCTGCGCGATGATGGCCCCGATCAGGAAGGTGATTAGCGCCATAATCGGAATCGCCTGCCAGCCGACCCTGTATAACTGATAGACAAACGATGTTAGTCGCAGCGACCTCGGCCTGCGCAGCACGCCGACGAGGGCCAGAAAAAGCGAGCCCAGCATCTGCAGGAATATGCTGATGTCTTCCGTCGCGCCGACCGCGGAGCGGCCGATCTCGTTCACTTTGGCTACGACGGGGTTTTGCGCAGGCAGCGGCGCAGGGTTGCTGCGATTGACCTGGCGGACCTCTTCGATCAGCCCCGCATAATTATCGGCAACGCCGACCACCTCCGTACGATGACCAGCCGCGGTCGCGCGCCGGGACATCTTCTCGATCAGCCAGGCCCCGAGCGTATCGAGCTCGCGTACCCCGGCCATATCCACCTTGACGACATTGGAGCGGTCGAGCTGGGCCGCGACCGAGTCGGAGAGTGCCTCGAGGATCGTCACATTGGCCGCGGTCCAGGACCCGCCTGGATGCAACTCAAGCACGTCGCCGGACGGAGTGGCCGTTAACAGAGGTGGGGTCGCCAAGATCTTTGTTCCTCTTCAGTCGAAGCACTTGTTTTCCCGAGGCCTTTAATTCCTAAGGCCTGACGCGGCATAGCAATTGACCTGCCTCAAGAGGCCGATTCCGGGGCTGTTGACGCAAATCAATAGCCCCGGCACGGGCTCACATAGAATTTCCACTGGATTATGCAACAAAGGCAAGACGGATGTTCGATTCGAGCGAGCTGAGAGATGAGTTGATGGCGCTCAAGGGTGACCTGTCGCGGCTCCTCAATACCACAAGCGAAGGAATCTTCGACACCTCCAAGAACCGCGCCGAAGCTCTCGCCGATCAGATCAAGGCGGCGCTGAACGAACTCGGCGAGACCCTGAGCGAGCAGGAAGATCACGTCGAGAGGCTCGTCTCGGAGCGTCCGATCACGTCGCTTGCCTCCGCATTCGCGCTCGGCGTCGTCGTCGGCTTCATGCTGAGGAGACATTAACGTGAACACAGAGAATGTCGTGAAAAACCTGCGGGTGCTCTGGCGCACCGATAGGATCATCGCCGATATCCGGCTGCGGCATATGCTTGTTGGCCTGGGCTTACGGGCGTTTGCGGCGCTGATCGCGGCCTTCGGCCTGCTGATGCTGGAGCTGTCAGCCTATTTCGCGCTGGTGCAGAT
>JBAQER010000490.1:0-1646 GCA_049286845.1 Bradyrhizobium sp. | reverse complement strand
GGTCCATGACCTCGAGCGAGGCGCCGACCATGGGGGCGAGGTCGATCTTGTTGATGACCAGAAGGTCCGACTTGACGATGCCCGGCCCGCCCTTGCGCGGGATCTTGTCGCCCGCGGCGACGTCGATCACGTACAGCGTCAGGTCGGAGAGCTCCGGACTGAAGGTGGCGGCGAGGTTGTCGCCGCCCGATTCGATCAGGATCATGTCCAGACCGCTGAAGCGACGGTTCAGGCGCGCAACCGCCTCCAGGTTGATCGACGCATCCTCGCGGATCGCGGTGTGCGGGCAGCCGCCGGTCTCCACGCCGATGATGCGCTCGGGGGCGAGCGCCTCGTTGCGCACCAGGAACTGCGCGTCCTCCTCGGTGTAGATGTCGTTGGTGACCACCGCGATGCTGAACCGGTCGCGCAGGCGCTTGCACAGCGCGAGCGTGAGCGCCGTCTTGCCGGACCCCACGGGCCCGCCGATTCCCACTCTTAGAGTCATGAGCGAAACAGCCGGCTGTACTGGGTTTCGTGTTGCGAGGAGAGCATCGCCAGCCCGGGCGCAAAGTTGCCCATGTCTTCGTCTTTCATTCCCTTTGCTCTTTCGACCAGGGAAGGCAAACGATCTGCAAGATGCAACAACACCTTCTGGCCATCGGTTTGTCCCAGCGGTACCGCTTTCACCGCGGCCATGACCTGGTTCTCGAGCCAGGCCCAGAGATAGGCCTGCAGCGCGGCTTCGGGCTCGATTTTCCAGTGCGCAGCCGCAAAGGCGAACGCCGCCGGAAAGGATGGCTCCTCCACCGGCACCTCGCCGACGCCGAGGTCCTTCAGCAGCCGGTTGAGCGAATAGCCCATCTGCACCGTCTCGGCACGCAACTCCGCGGTCTCGCGAGTCGCCAGGAATTTTTCGTTTACTTCCGAAGAACTTCCGGAGAAAAAAGATAAAAAAGCCGGCGCCTCCATGCGCGCCACGGAAAACTCCAGCACGTCGCCGATCCATTGCTGCGCGCTCGCGACGTCCTTGACGATGCCCGCCTCGACCGCCGATTCCAGCCCGCCGGAATAGCTATAGGCGCCGACCGGCAGGGTCGGGCTCGCCAGCTGAAGAAGCTTCGCCAGGCTCATTTGTGATGATGGTGATCATGACCGCAATGCTCGTCATGCACGTGGTCATGATCGTGGTCGTGGTCGTGATGATGGTCATGGATCTTGCCTCCATGGCCCATTTCATCGTGCTGGTGGCCGCCCGCGTAGGCGCCCGCCTCGGGCTCGAACGGCGCCTCGACGTGCGAGACCTGCGCGCCCAGCTTGCGCACCATCTCCTCGAGCACGTGGTCCTCCGCGATGCGCAGGAAGCCTTCGCCCACCTGCACCGGCACGTGGCGGTTGCCGAGGTGGTAGGCGATTTTGGCGAGTTCTTTGGTCTCGACGTGCAAAAGCTTTTCGGGCTCCGAAACTATTTCGATCACCCGCCCGTCGGAGGCGGTGACCAGGTCCCCGCCGCGCAGGATTTCCCCGCGCGGCAGCATCAGCCCGACTTCCTCGCCGGAGACGAGCTTCGTCTTGAGCCGGCTTTTCTGCCGGGCATCGAAGGGCAGCTTGAGTTGCCCGCGCACGTCGAGCTTGTACGCACTCCTGGGTATTTTGAGTTTTGCTTT
>JBAQER010000489.1:0-1578 GCA_049286845.1 Bradyrhizobium sp. | reverse complement strand
CTTTAAAAGAAAAATTCAACATATTTACGTCGCCAACTGGTTTTTCGGCGCCTTCATCCTGACGGTCGCGGTGCTGCACCTGGTCAACAGCGCGGCGGTGCCGGCGACGTTCTGGAAATCGTACTCGGTGTATGCGGGCGCGCAGGACGCGATGGTGCAATGGTGGTACGGGCACAACGCGGTCGGCTTTTTCCTCACCGCGGGCTTCCTCGGCATGATGTACTACTTCATTCCCAAGCAGGCCAACCGGCCGGTCTACTCCTACCGTCTGTCGGTGGTGCACTTCTGGGCGCTGATCTTCACCTACATGTGGGCGGGCCCGCACCACCTGCATTACACGGCGCTGCCCGAGTGGGCGCAGTCGCTCGGCATGGTGTTCTCGCTGATCCTGCTCGCGCCCTCCTGGGGCGGCATGATCAACGGCATCATGACGCTCTCGGGCGCCTGGCACAAACTGCGCGAAGACCCGATCCTCAAGTTCCTCATCGTCTCGCTGTCGTTCTACGGCATGTCGACCTTCGAAGGGCCGATGATGTCGATCAAGACCGTGAACGCGCTGTCGCACTACACTGACTGGACCATCGGCCACGTGCACAGCGGCGCGCTGGGTTGGGTCGGCCTCGTCACCTTCGGTTCGATCTACTTCCTGATCCCGAAGCTGTTCGGCCGCAGCGAGATGTGGAGCGTGCGGCTGATCAACGTGCACTTCTGGATCGCCACCATCGGCATCGTGCTCTACATCGCCGCGATGTGGATCGCCGGCGTCATGCAGGGGCTGATGTGGCGCGCGGTCGGCAGCGACGGCACGCTCACCTACACCTTCGTCGAAAGCGTCAAGGCGACCTATCCGTTCTATGCGATCCGGCTGCTGGGCGGCGTGCTCTATCTCGGCGGCATGCTGATCATGGCTTACAACGTCTTCAAGACCGTACTCGAGGGCAAGACGTTCGAGGCCCGGATTCCCGCGCCGGTGCACGCCTGACATCATGAAACTCACCCACGACCTGATCGAACGCAACCAGGCGCTCCTCATCGTCCTCGTCATCCTGACGATCGCGGTGGGCGGGCTGGTGGAAATCATTCCGCTCTCCTTCATGAAGTCGGTGACCGAGCCGGTCGCGGGCCTCAAGCCCTACACCGCGCTGCAGCTCGCCGGGCGCGACATCTACATCCGCGAAGGCTGCTACAACTGCCACTCGCAGATGATCCGGCCGTTCCGCGCCGAGGTCGAGCGCTACGGCCACTACTCGACCGCGGGCGAGTTCGTCTACGACCATCCGTTCCAGTGGGGTTCCAAGCGCACCGGCCCGGACCTGCACCGCGTCGGCGGGCGCTACTCGGACGCCTGGCACCGCATCCACCTGGCGAATCCCCGCGATGTGGTGCCCGAGTCGAACATGCCGGGCTACCCGTGGATGGCGGGCGTGCCGGCGAACGCCGCGGACATCGAGGCGAAGATGCGCGCCCTGCGCCATGTCGGGGTTCCCTACACAGAAGAGGAAATCAAGGGTTCAAAAGCGGAACTGCAGGGCAAGAGCGAGATGGACGCGCTGGTCGCCTACCTGCAGGGTCTGGGCA
>JBAQER010000488.1:0-2385 GCA_049286845.1 Bradyrhizobium sp. | reverse complement strand
ATCGAAGTTGAGTGCGGCGTTGAACAACAGCGACAGTTTCTGGTCGTTCAGCACGCTGGAGACGCCGACGCCGTCGGGCATTTCGAACACGAAGCGAACGAAGGTCGGCTGCACCGAGGCGCGGACGCGAATCGGCGACCGCTTCTGGGCCTGGGCGGCCGCGCGCTGCTGGCGCAAGGCGCGCTCGGCGGCCCGCGCACGCTCGGACAGTTCGCGCACCACTTCGGCAGGCAGAGCCGGCGGCGGTCCGCTCCAAGTGTCGGGCAACAGGTCGACGAACACCCGCTCGCCCGCCGTCATGGTGTTGATGGTCACCCTTCGCGCCAGCGACAGCCGGATCGCCGAACCATCGGGATCGCGCCGCGCCGACCCGACATATTCAGGCACCGCGTCGGACAGTTTTTCGACCGGAATATCCACCGGGCGCTTGAACCGGATCACGAGGATGGAGCCGGCGGTGGACACGTCGGACTCGACGTCCTCGGCGAGCTTGAGAACCAGCCGGGCGTAGCCGCCGGCAGCGGAAAACGTCGCGGCGCCCCTCACCGGCTCGGTCTGGGCCGACCCCGGCGAGGTCAGGCCGAACAGGACCAGCCCGGCGGCCAGCCACGCAAGCCCGGCGGCGAGCCGTGACGTCCCGCCGGGACAACACCGCGCCGTCCGCGCGCAAGCACGGCGTCGCGACCAGATTCCAGCGGCAGCCGTTCGCGCCATTCCAAAGGGTCTTTCAGCTTCGACAGTCTGTTGTTTCGGCGGGACGCCCTCACCCCGCGCCTTCGAATCCTAGAATTGGCGAATTAAGAGGCTGTTAATTATCCCTGTTAATTGGACTTTTGCTGCAGCATCTTGCCCTCGATCTTCGGCAATTCGGTCACGGCGGCGGACTTGTCCGATCCGGCGCGGCGCGCCAGTTCGACGGTCAGCCGCTCGGCCGCTTCCGGCTGCATCAGGCCGAGGATATCGGACATCTTGCGCGGCGCGATCTGCGAGGCGATTTCGAACAGCACACCCATCTCGAGCCGGTCGAACACCTTGGCGGCGTCCTTCGGCTTCATGCCCTCATACATGGTGATGATGCCCTTGAAGCGGGCGGCGTCGGCCTCGCTCCTCTGCCCGGCTGCGGTGCTGATCCGCGATTCGACCGCCTTCAGTTCCTCGACCTTGGTTTCGATCCGCTTTTCGGCTGACTTGAGCAGGCTTTCGCGAATGTCGATCTCTCTCGCGCGCGCCTCCAGTTCCTGCCGGCGCTGTTGCAGCCGTTCGAGGATCGCGCGCTCCGACGCCGACACCGGCGCACTCTGCTCCGGACGGACCGCGACGCCGTCGGGCTTGGCCACTTCCGGCGGCGCGGCGGCGGGCTTGGGAGCCTCCTCCTTCTTCGCCGCGACCGAACCGGTGATGTCGGCGGGATCGGATTTGCTTCCGAGCGGAAAGTTCAGGGTTTCCTGCGCCCAGGATTTCTGAGTGCTCTGCGGCTGATAGTCGAACACGTAACCGCCATCGATCACCAGTCCGGCGACCTTCAGCACGGCAAGGCCGAGGATCGCGATCAGGACGACCGGGATAACGCGAATGTCACGGAAGGACTTCATGCGGCCAGGCCATCAGACCTTCTGCGCTCGGAGAACGCCTGCGCCGCCGCGGCAACCGCCTTGGCCGACGATACCCTGGGAGCCGCCGGCGCCACCGGTTCCAATTCGGACAACGGCCTTGCAGCGAGTGCGATCTTGGACAGCCGGCGGATGACGTTGTCGCCTTCGGCGAGATGTTTCTTCAGCTGCTGCGACATCTGGGCCGCCGCGGTCAGCTGGTTGCCGAGATTTTCGTTGACGTCGCGAACGGTGTGTTTGAGGCCGCCGATGGCGCGCTCGGCGATTTCGGTGGCGGTGATCAATTCCCCGATGGTCGCCTTCAGCGAATGCTCGTCCGCCTTCAGCCGCTTCAGCCTGGTGTTCAGCAGCATGCAATAGCCGATCGTCAGCAGCAGCAGCACCGCCACCAGGCTCTCGATCACAATTCCAAATGAATGACTCATTGGGCCTCCATCAACTTGGTTTGTTCATCGGCCTTCTCGAACATCGCGAAGGTGGTATTCGGCTTGCGCAGCTGTTTGGTGACGCGAATGGCGACGCGATCGCCGACGCGCCCCATCCGCCCTTCGGTCAGGGTGACGCTGCCGCAACGCACCGCGACCAGCGCGTCGGCGCGCATCTCCAGCGGCAGGGTGTCGCCGACCTTCAGCGTCATCAACTGCTTGAGCGGGATATCGGCCTCATAGAGCACGGCATCGACCGAGATCTGCGCCTGCGCCACTTCCGTGGCGAAATGTCCTTCCCAGATCGGATCACGGCCGAATTTCTCGCCCATGAACATCTGCAGCAGCAC
>JBAQER010000487.1:0-2266 GCA_049286845.1 Bradyrhizobium sp. | reverse complement strand
CGGGCGCTTTACACGCCCATAAGAGCAGGTTCTCCACCTATCGGCCAGTCCTATTTCGTCGGGCCACCTCTGCGCTCGACGTTGGCGAGCGACTTGTAATTGCGCACACAGTCTGGGGCATCCATCTGCGCGGCGCTCACCGAGGTGCGAATGATGTAGAGGCCGTCGAGCGCAGCTTCGGCGGCGATGCTGTCGTGTTTGCGCTGGAAGGCAAACGCGTGCTCGCCGATGTCGAGTACGAAATGCTTGGCGACCTTGTACTGGTTGACGATTTTACCCACCTGCACCCCGATCTTGTCCTGGCCGGTAAGCTTTGCGTTCGCCACCTTGGCTTTGATCTTCGCCAGATTGATCTCGGTTGCTGCCAGTAGCTCTTCGCGCTTGTGTGCGCGCAATTTGGCGAGCTCCGGATTGCGGCAGGCAACCAAGCGCTCACCCGGATAGTCTGGTGAACTGAGCTCCAGCAGATTGCGCTCATCGAACAAGCCGAGCTGGAGCTGTCCTTGCTCGATAAGGACTCGGATCGAGGCGCTCTTCAGAGCCGTGATCCAGCCGATGCCTTCGAAGTCGCGCATCTCGTCGATCGCTTTCTGCGAGATCATGCCTCGGTCACCGACCATCACCATTTGTTCGATACCGAAGTCCTGACGCAAGCGCCGCACTTCGGGCATAAAGGTGAGACTGTCGGATGTATTACCCTCGTGCACCGACACGGCCACCGGACAGCCCCGTGCGTCGGTGAGCAGACCGTAATTGACCTGCAGCGTCCCGTGCCTGCCGTCGCGGCTGTAGCCGCGCTTCGCGAGCGGACAAGTGGTTCCCTCGAAATAGCTGGAGGACAGGTCGTAGAGCACTAGGCCACCCTCGCTCAAATGGCGCGCAGAGAGTTTCTTCTGGATCGTGTTCTGGTGCTGTAGTAGCCAGTCCATGGCCGCGTACAGATCGTTCTCATTGGCGTCGGTAACGCCGAAGTGTTCGGCCAGCGTCGTGGTGTGCCACCAGCGCGTGGTGGCCAGCTTGGTGTGCGGGGCAAGAATGCGCGAGGCCACCATGGTGAGCACCAGATCGCGCTCGCGGCAGGGTTTGGATGCGATCAGTGAGGCAAAACCCAAACGCTGCATTGCCGCAGTAACGGCTTGCACGTGCCCGTGCGTGCGCGAGCGCAAAACCTCGAATGCCTGCCCCAGCGGCACGAAGGTCTCCCCCTGCAACGCGCGCCGGATGATGTCGACCAAGTCATCGGGAAGATGCGAAAGATTGCCCAGGGTTTCGTTCTTGACGCTGCCGCCTTCGCGGTAACTGCGTCGCAGTAGGTGGGTGCGATAGACCCGATCCTTATACTTGCGAACGGTAGTAACGACGTGAGCAGTTCCTGTGCGCGCGGCCATAGCTATAACGATAGACGTAAACGTGAAACATGTCAACTATGTTTAGTGTCTACGTTATGGAGCCAAAAAAAGACCTTCCTCTTCGAGATTCACAAAGAATTACAAAGAATTAGGCCAATCGCCGTGACTACGCAACGGCAGAACTTCAGACTAAGGCAAGGCAAGGGCCATGGCTCCCCTACTATTGGAAGAATCCGCCTGTTTGCTCGGGTGGTCTGTGCGCTAGGGCACAGAAGGCGCCGCCGGCCTCGACGGCCGTAGGCGGGGGGGCGAGGAACTACGCCGCGCAAGTACGAAAGCTGTTCCCCGCCTCTTTGGCGCGATACATCGCGGCATCGGCCGCAGTGACCAGCGCGTCGGTGTCGCGGCCATCTACCGGATACAGCGCGATGCCGATGCTGGTGCCGATGTCGACGCTCGGCCCCTGACCGCCGAGCCGAAACGGCGCGGCAACAGTGGCAACGATCTTCCTGGCGACGGTCTCCGCCTCCTCGCGCCTGGCGACATCCGGCAGGATCAGGGCGAATTCATCGCCGCCGATGCGCGCCACCGTGTCGGATTCGCGCACCTCGCTCCGGATTCTCGCGGCAACCGCTTGCAGCAGCTCGTCGCCGGCGGCGTGCCCCAGCCTGTCGTTCACCGGCTTGAATTTGTCCAAGTCGAGGTACAGCAGCGCGAACTGGCGCGAGTCGCGTTTGGCCAGGCTCAGCGCCTGATGCAGGCGGTCGTTGAACAGCAGGCGGTTCGGCAGCCCGGTGAGGCTGTCGTGGTGCGCCACGCGCTGGATGCGCTCCTCGGCCTGTTTGTGTTCGGTGATATCGGTGGTCACCGAAAAACAGCCCAGGACCTTCCCGCGATCGCCGGTATGCGGCAACAGT
>JBAQER010000486.1:0-12900 GCA_049286845.1 Bradyrhizobium sp. | reverse complement strand
GGCAAGCGCCGGGGTTGAAAGGCCGAGGGACGGATGGGGCGGGGTATTAGGGGTTTGAGGGTCGGGATTCCCGGCATTTCAGCTCGAAGAATTTGAGTTGGGTTCTCGGCAGGGGGCGAGTTGATGGCGTTGGGGCGTTTTGGTTCAGTGGTGGTGCTCGCGGCCGCGTTGCTCGGCGCGTCGGTCAGCACCGGATTTTCGGCCAAGGATTCCGCCGTCACGACCAGCGGCTTGCCGCTGCCGCGCTATGTCAGCCTCAAATCCGATCATGTGAACGTCAGGGCCGGCCCGACCAAGGACAATGACGTCGCCTGGGTCTACACCCGCTCGGGCTTGCCGGTGGAGATTACCGCCGAATTCGAGAACTGGCGCCGGGTCCGGGATTCCGAGGGCGCCGAGGGCTGGGTCTACCACTCGCTGTTGTCCGGCCGCCGCACCGCCGTTATCACCATGAAGACCAAGGACGAACTCGCGCCGCTCTACGATCGCGCCGATCCGGCCTCCGCCATTGCCGCCCGCCTGCAGGCCGGCGTCGTCGCCCAGGTCAAGAAGTGCGCGGCCGGCTGGTGCCGCGTCACCGGCAACGGCTTTGACGGCTGGATCGAGCAGCAGCGGCTGTGGGGCGTCTACGCCGACGAGAAGGTGGAGTGATTTCGCAATCCGGCCACAAGCGCTACGATTGACGATAACTCGTCATTGCCGGGCTCGACCCGGCAATCCATCCCTTAACAAAAACCATCTGACGAAGCATGATGGATACGCGGGTCAAGCCCGCGTATGACGGCTTTGCCGCGTGCCGCTCAGCGCTTCTTGCGCAGCCGGACGACCATGTCGACGCGGGCGATCTCGTAGCCTTCGGGCACTTCCGGCATCTTCTGCAGCACCAGATGCGGATCCGGAATGTCGACCAGTTCGTGGTTGTTTTCGAGATAGAAGTGATGGTGCGCCGTCACGTTGGTGTCGAAATAGGTCTTGGTGCCGTCGACGCTGACCTGGCGCAGCAAGCCGGCATCGGTGAGTTGATTGAGCGTGTTGTAGACGGTGGCGAGGGAGACCGGGACCTTGGCGAGGGTGGCTTCCTCGTAAAGCATTTCCGCGGTGAGGTGGCGCGCGCCCTTGCCGAACAGCAGCCAGCCCAGCGCCATGCGCTGACGGGTCGGGCGGAGCCCGGCGGCCTGCAGCATTTCGTTGACATCGTGCCAGGGGCAACCGGTCAGCGCCGGCTGGTGGCCGGCATTGCGGGCCGCGGGACTGACGGCGTCATCATTCAAAATCGAAGCGTCGAGGCTCATTTCCACGTCAGGCACCGCACTCGCTATCTCAGCACTGTTGTTGTTGAATATAGAGGCAAATCCTTCAGATGCAAGTATTTCGCAACTAGAACTGCCTTAAGACTTAAGGGGGAACCGGAGGCGGGACTCGGCGATTTGCCCTGCTGTGGCGCTTTGCCGCCAGCGGGGCCTATGATAGAGAGCGCGCGGACTTAGCTTTGCGATTCCGGCAAAGGCGAGCGCCGGTTGCCGCAGGACCGTCCTGACCTGCGGTAGTTGCGCCAATTTGCGAAAATTGGCGCTCTTTCTACGCGAAACGGGTCCATTTCGCTCGAAAACGCTCCATCGGGATTTTAAGAGAGGCTCGGCAGCATGCTGGATCGACGCGGCAGTTACGAATACGAGGACCTGCTGGCGTGTGGCCGCGGCGAAATGTTCGGCCCCGGCAACGCCCAATTGCCGCTGCCGCCGATGCTGATGTTCGACCGCATCACCGAAATCTCCGAAACCGGCGGGGAATACGGCAAGGGCATCGTTCGGGCCGAGCTCGACGTGAACCCGGATCTCTGGTTCTTCGGCTGCCATTTCAAGAACGACCCCGTCATGCCGGGGTGCCTGGGCCTGGACGCCCTCTGGCAGATGGTCGGCTTTTATCTCGGCTGGACCGGCGGCGAGGGGCGGGGCCGGGCATTGGGCCTCAGCGAGCTGAAGTTTTCCGGCCAGGTGATGCCGAAGGTCCGCAAGATTGTGTACAACGTCGACATCAAGCGCGTGATGCGCCTAAAGCTCTGGCTGGGCATCGCCGACGGCTGGCTTTCGGCTGATGGCGAGATTATCTATCGCGCCAAGGATCTGAGGGTGGGGCTCTTGAAGCAGGGTGCCACATTGCCGGGAGCGTAGGTCCGGCGAATCGGGCGGCGTTCGGTTTGACGACGGCCATCACACAAAACGGAAACGACAGGACGAGGCGATCATGAGGCGGGTTGTCATCACGGGGATGGGCATCGTCTCGTCCATCGGAAACAACACCCAGGAAGTACTTGCGAGCCTCCACGAGGCGAAGTCCGGAATCACGCGCGCGGATAAATATGCCGAGCTCGGTTTCCGCTCCCAGGTTCAGGGCGCCCCCACGCTCGATCCGGCCGGCGTCATCGATCGCCGCGCGATGCGCTTCCTCGGCGAGGGCGCGGCGTGGAATCACGTCGCAATGGAGCAGGCGATCCAGGATTCCGGCCTCGAGCCCACGGAAGTTTCCAACATTCGCACCGGCATCATCATGGGCTCCGGCGGACCGTCGGCGCGCACCATCGTGGAAGCCGCCGACATCACCCGCACCAAGGGGCCGAAGCGGGTCGGGCCGTTCGCGGTGCCGAAGGCGATGTCGTCGACAGCGTCGGCGACGCTCGCCACCTGGTTCAAGATCAAGGGCGTGAACTATTCGATCTCGTCGGCCTGCGCGACGTCGAACCATTGCATCGGCAACGCCTACGAAACCATCCAGATCGGCAAGCAGGACATTATTTTCGCCGGCGGCTGCGAAGAACTCGACTGGTCGCTGTCGGTGCTGTTCGACGCGATGGGCGCGATGTCGTCGAAATACAACGATACGCCCGCGACCGCTTCGCGCCCCTATGACGTCAGCCGCGACGGTTTTGTCATCGCCGGCGGCGCCGGCGTGGTGGTGCTCGAGGAACTCGAGCATGCCAAGGCGCGCGGCGCGAAAATCTACGGCGAAATCGTCGGCTATGGCGCCACCTCGGACGGTTACGACATGGTCGCGCCGTCGGGCGAGGGCGCCGAGCGCTGCATGAGAATGGCGATGGCCACGGTCGACACCAGGATCGACTACATCAACCCGCACGCGACCTCGACGCCGGCAGGCGATCCGCCGGAGATCGAGGCGATCCGCAAGGTGTTCGGCACCGGCGACAAGTGCCCGCCGATTTCGGCGACCAAGGCGCTGACCGGGCATTCCCTCGGCGCCACCGGCGTGCAGGAGGCGATCTATTCGCTGCTGATGATGCAAAACGGCTTCATCTGCGAAAGCGCCAACATCACCGAGCTCGATCCCGTGTTCGCCGACATGCCGATCGTGCGCAAGCGCATCGACAACGCCAGGCTCGGCACCGTGCTGTCGAATTCCTTCGGCTTCGGCGGCACTAACGCCACGCTGGTGTTCAAGCGGATGGATGCGTGATCTTGTCATGCTCCGCCACCGGGTCTCGCCTTTCGGCGAGCCCGATGACAGGCTCTAGCGGGGCATCCAGTACGCGGCGGCCTCTCGATTCAATCACTGACGCCTCTGGAATACTGGATCACCCGCTTTCGCGGGTGAAGACCTTGGCAATGAAGGGATGGGACAGGCGATGCAGGATCTGATGAAGGGCAAGCGCGGCCTGATCATGGGCGTCGCCAATGATCATTCGATTGCCTGGGGCATTGCCAAGGCGGTGGCGGCGCAGGGCGCCGAGCTTGCCTTTACCTTTCAGGGCGAGGCGCAAGCCAAGCGCGTCAAGCCGCTGGCGCAGTCGCTTGGCGTCGACACCGTGCTGCCTTGCGATGTCGAGGACATTGCCAGCGTCGATTCGGTCTTCGAGGCGCTGCGGGCGAAATGGGGGCGGCTGGATTTCCTGGTTCACGCCATCGGTTTCTCGGACAAGAATGAGCTGAAGGGCCGCTACGCCGATACCAGCCGCGAGAATTTTTCGCGCACCATGCTGATCTCCTGCTTTTCGTTCACCGAGATTGCCAAGCGCGCCGCCGAGCTGATGCCGGAAACCGGCGGCAGCATGATCACGCTGACCTTCGGCGCCTCGATGCGGGCAATGCCGAACTACAACGTGATGGGCGTGGCGAAAGCCGCGCTGGAATCCTCCGTGCGCTATCTCGCTTTCGACTTCGGCGCACGCGGCATCCGCGTCAACGCGATTTCCGCCGGTCCGGTGCGGACGCTCGCGGGATCGGGCGTCGGCGACTCGCGTGCGATGTTTGCCTTCATGCAAAAGCATTCGCCGCTCGGCCGCGGCGTGACATTGGATGAAATCGGCGGCTCGGCGCTGTATCTGCTGTCCGACCTGTCGGGCGGCGTTACCGGCGAAATCCACTACGTCGATTCCGGCTACAACATCGTCTTGATGCCGCGGCCGGACGAATTGAAGGCGGAGTAGGGCTCTCACCCCGCCGCGATCTTCTCGGCACGCTGGAACGCCGGGCGTTCCACGCATCGCGCGATATAGGCGTCGAACGATGGCCGCGACGGCACCATCTTGAACAGCCGCACCGCGAAATTCAGCCCCGAACCGATCATGATATCCGCGGCCGAGAAAGTTTCGCCGAGGATCCAGGGCCCCTTCGCGAGCGCGGCGTCGAGGACATCGAAGACCTGCGCGGCGCTTCCCCACGCGGCGGTGCTGGTCGGCACGTCGATCTTGGTGAAGATCTGGATCAGCGCCGGCTCGATGCAGCTGGGCGAAAAGAACAGCCATTGCAGGTATTTCGCGCGCAGCGGATCGGCCGGGCCGGGGGCCAGCCTGGTCTCGGGATAGCGGTCGGCGACATAGGCGCAGATCGCCGCGGCTTCGCCGAGCGCGGCCTCGCCGTCCTGCAGCGCCGGCACCTTGCCCATCGGGTTGATGGCGAGGAACTCGGGCGACTTCTGCGCGCCGGTCGTGATGTCGGTCAGCACCCGCTGATACGGCAGCCCGCTTTCCTCCAGCAGCCATATCCCGGAAAACGAACGCGAGCGCGGCGACCAATAGAGCTTTATCATCTGGCGTTTCCCTCTTTCTTCCATCGGTAATACTTCATCATGAAGCCGGTCATCGGTTCGACCGCTTCCTTTTCGAACACAAAACCCTCGCGCTCGTACCAGCGCCACGCCTTTTCATTTTCGCGCACGCAACGCAGCCAGATTTCATCCGGCAGATGCTGGCGCGTGAATGCGAGCAGCCTCCGTCCGAGATTCCGGCCCTGATATTCCGGCGCCACGAATAGCTGGTCGAGATATCTGTCGGGCAGATGCAGCGCCAGCATGGCCGCAAGATGACCGTCATCGTCGGCGACGAACAGGCTCCAGCCCTTCTCGATTTCCATCGGGATGCGCGCGCGCAACTGCGCCAGCAGAAAATTGCTGGCTTCCTCGAGCCCGGTCGAGACCCAGCTGTTCATCCAGACGCGACCGATCTCGTCATATTCGTCGAGGCGAGCGGGTCGGATGGTGGGCGTCGGCATTTTGATTGGACCGCTACTGCTCTGGAATACTGGATCGCCCGCTTTCGCGGGCGATAACAGTTATTGCGGCGGAGAAGCGCCCCCGTGCATTCAGGAAGGCAGCACTCATACGCCCAGCGTGCCGGCCTTCGCGGCTGCGTAGCGCTCGGCGATCTTGCTCCAGTTCACGGTGTTCCACCACGCCTTGAGGTAATCGGCGCGGCGGTTCTGGTAGTTGAGATAATAGGCATGCTCCCAGACGTCGTTGCCCATCAGGACGCGCCTGCCGTCCATGATCGGGCTGTCCTGGTTCGGACGGGTCTCGATCGCGAGCTTGCCGTCCTTGGTGACGGTCACGAACACCCAGCCCGAGCCGAACTGGCGTCCGCCCGCGGCGTTGAAGTCGTTCTGGAATTTTTCCAGGCCGCCGAGGTCCCTGTCGATCGCGGCCAGCACCTCGCCCTCCGGCTTGCCGCCGTCCGGTCCCATGATTTCCCAGAACATGGTGTGGTTGACGTGGCCGCCGAGATTGTTGCGCACCGCGAATTTGATGTCGTCGTTCAGGGCGTTCAGGTTGCCGAGCACATCGGTAATCGCGCGGGTGCCGAGCTGCGGATTGGCCTTGGCGAGATTGTTGAGGTTGCCGACATAGGCGGCATGATGCCGGTCATGGTGGATTTCCATGGTCCTGGCGTCGATGTGAGGTTCGAACGCATTGAAGGCATAGCCGAGCGGCGGAACCGCGAAAGGTCCGGTCGCGGCGGGTGCTGCGGCTTGTGCGAATACGAGGCGCGGCATGGCCGCAACGGCGGCGACGCCCGCGGCCGCACTCAAGAAATGACGGCGTGATAATGATGGCATGAAAACCCTCCCTGGCGTGTGACGAGCCTTGCATCGCTCGATTCGGATGGATCGTAGCGGCACCGGCCCGGAACTTAAATGCGAATTCAAACCGGTCCTGGTTTCATTTTTGCCGGTCGAGCGCTGCGGCCTAAGCGCGCATGGCCGCATCTTGCGGCAAACAAAAAGGGCGGCTGAAAAGCCGCCCCTTCGTTGCTCGCAATGGATGATCCGGTTCTACTCGGCGGCGCTGACGCCCTCGGCCTTCTGCTTGGCCTCGAGGTCCTCGCCGGTCACCTGATCGACCGCCTTCATCGACAGACGCGTCTTGCCGCGGTCGTCGAAGCCGAGCAGCTTGACCTTGACCTTGTCGCCTTCCTTGACGACGTCGGAGGTCTTCTGCACGCGGTTGGCCGCGAGCTGGCTGATGTGGACGAGGCCGTCCTTGGCGCCGAAGAAGTTCACGAACGCGCCGAACTCCATCACCTTGACCACGGTGCCGTCATAGATCTGGCCGAGCTCCGGATCGGAGGCGATCGACTTGATCCACTTGATCGCGGCCTTGATCGATTCGCCGTCGGCGGAAGCGACCTTCACTGTGCCGTCGTCGTCGATGTTGACCTTGGCGCCGGTCTTCTCGACGATCTCGCGGATCACCTTGCCGCCGGTGCCGATCACTTCACGGATCTTGTCGGTCGGGATCTTGAAGGTCTCGATCCGCGGCGCGTATTCGCCGAGTTCGGCGCGGGCGTTGGTCAATGCCTTGGCCATCTCGCCGAGGATGTGGATGCGACCGTCCTTGGCCTGGCCGAGCGCGACCTTCATGATCTCCTCGGTGATGCCGGCGATCTTGATGTCCATCTGCAGCGAGGTGATGCCCGCCTCGGTGCCGGCCACCTTGAAGTCCATGTCGCCGAGATGATCCTCGTCACCGAGGATGTCGGACAGCACGGCAAAGCGCGAGCCTTCCAGGATGAGGCCCATGGCGATACCCGCCGTCGGCCGCTTCAGGGGAACGCCCGCATCCATCAGCGCCAATGAAGCGCCGCAGACCGACGCCATCGACGACGATCCGTTCGACTCGGTGATTTCCGAGACCACGCGCACCGTGTAGGGGAATTCGTGATGCGGCGGCAGCACGGGGTGGATCGCGCGCCAGGCCAGCTTGCCGTGGCCGATTTCACGCCGCTTGGTGCCGCCCATGCGCCCGGTTTCACCGACCGAGTAGGGAGGGAAGTTGTAGTGCAGCAGGAACTGCTCCTTGTAGGTGCCTGACAGCGAGTCGATGTACTGCTCGTCCTCGCCGGTGCCGAGCGTGGTCACCACCATCGCCTGGGTTTCACCGCGGGTGAACAGCGCCGAGCCGTGGGCGCGGGGCAACACGCCGACTTCGGCGATGATCTGGCGCACGGTCTTGGAATCGCGGCCGTCGATGCGCTTGCCGGTGTCGAGGATGTTCCAGCGAACGATCTTGGCCTCGAGCTCCTTGAACACGCCGGCGATGCGCAGCTTGTCGTATTTGGGCTCCTGGCCTTCGGGGAAGTAGTGAGCCATCACCTTTTCCTTGGCCTTGCCGACCGCGGCATAGCGATCCTGCTTGACCGGAATGGCGTAGGCGGCGCGCAGATCGGTTTCGATCAGCCCCAGGATTTCCTTCTCCAGCACGCTCTCGTCGACGATCTTGACGTCGCGCGGCTCCTTGGCGGCCTTCTCGGCGAGCTCGATGATCGCGTTGACCACCGGCTGGAAATGCCGATGTCCGAACATCACGGCGCCGAGCATGATGTCTTCGTTGAGTTCCTTGGCTTCCGATTCCACCATCAGCACGGCGTCGGCGGTGCCGGCGACCACGAGGTCGAGCTGGGTTTCGACCATTTCGTCGAGCGTCGGGTTGAGCACGTATTCGTCGTTGATGAAGCCGACCCGGGCGGCGCCGATCGGACCCTTGAACGGCGCGCCGGAAATGGTCAGCGCCGCGGAGGCGGCAACCAGCGCCAGAATGTCGGGATCGTTCTCCATGTCATGCGACAGCACGGTGACGATGACCTGGGTCTCGTTGCGCCAGCCGTCGACGAACAGGGGACGGATCGGGCGATCGATCAGGCGGGAGACCAGCGTCTCCTTCTCGGTCGGCCGGCCCTCGCGCTTGAAATAGCCGCCGGGGATGCGGCCGGCGGCGTAGGTCTTCTCGATGTAATCGACGGTCAGCGGCAGGAAGTCGACGCCCTCGCGGGCCGTCTTCGCAGCGACGACGGTGGCGAGCACGACGGTCTCGCCGTAGGTGGCGACGACGGCGCCATCGGCCTGACGGGCGATCTTGCCGGTTTCAAGCCTTAGGGGACGGCCACCCCAGTCGATTTCGACTGGATGAATATTGAACATGTAGGTCTTCTTTCATGGGTTCACGAAAGAACGGAGCAGCCCAGAAACACAAAGACCATGCGCAAGATTGCGAGACGCTGATCGCAATACGAGATCAGCGTCCGGCGATCCTGCCATGGTCTTTATACTTCGGATGGCGTCCATCCTCTCGGTAGTACGGGCATCTTGCCCCGCCCAGCGGCCGGATTGCTGCTGGACGTCTGTGTTTGAGCACGGCCTTTTCGGAAAACCGGTATCCGGCTGTCCGGATCGTGCTCTTGCGCCCGATCGCCTCCGGGAATCGGAGTCTGGGTTCCAGAAGATCGGGCGAAAACGCGCGCGAGATTGCGCGCGTGAACTCGACTCAACGACGAATGTTGTGCTTTTCGAGCAGCGCCTTGTAGCGCGCCTCGTCCTTGCGCTTGATGTAATCGAGCAGCGACCGGCGCGTGGCGACCATTTTCAAAAGGCCCCGGCGCGAATGATTGTCCTTCACGTGGGATTTGAAATGCCCGGTGAGGTTATTGATGCGTTCCGACAGGATCGCGACCTGAACCTCGGGCGAGCCGGTGTCGCCGGCCTTGTTGGCATTCGTCTTGATGACTTCCGCTTTGCGTTCGGCGGTAATCGACATCGTCAAACTCTCTCATTGCTGCGAGCCGGACTGGCAGTCAGTCCGGTCAGGTTGAACACGCGCTTGGGGATGAGTTCGCCATTGCCAATTTCGGCGAGGGCCAGAAGCCGGCCTGCCACCGTGACATAGACTGTGCCGCTACAATTGGGCGCATCCCGTCCGCGCAACAAAACGGCCTGGCCCCTGTGGAGCCTTGCCGCATCAGCCCGTGTGACGGCCAGTGCCGGGATGTCGTCCAGCGCGGTCTCAACGGGCAATAGCGCGTCGGCGAGGCTGCCCTCGCCAGACGCGGCTCTATCGCACAAAGCCTCCAACTGTTCCAGCGGAATCATGTCCGTTTCGCCGAACGGACCGACCAGGGTCCGCCGCAGCGCGCAGATATGGCCGTAGCAGCCGAGGATCCGGCCGATATCACGGGCCAGCGCCCGCACATAGGTTCCCTTGCCGCATTCGGCCTCGAACACCGAATGACCGCTATCTGGTTGTTCTACAAGGGTTAAATGGTGAATCTCGACCGGTCGCGGCTTCAGTTCGACGGTCTCGCCGTCGCGGGCGAGGTCATAGGCGCGCTCGCCCTGGACCTTGATGGCGGAGTATTGCGGCGGGATCTGCTCGATCAGGCCGGTAAATTGTGGCAGCAGGTCCTGAATCGCCTCGACGGAGGGCCTGAGATCGCTGGTCTGGGTCACCCGGCCCTCGGTATCGTCGGTGTCGCGTTCCTCGCCCCAGGCGACGGTAAATCGATAGCGCTTGCGGCCGTCCATCACGAACGGAACCGTCTTGGTGGCTTCCCCGAGCGCGATCGGCAGGCCGCCGGAAGCGAGCGGATCGAGCGTGCCGGCGTGGCCGGCGCGCTTGGCCTGGAACAGTCGCTTCACCACCGCGACCGCCTGCGTCGAGGTCATGCCGATCGGCTTGTCGAGCACCACCCAGCCGTGGACGTCGCGCTTGTCGCGCCGGGGCTGGTTGTTCTGGCGCGGCTGCTTGCCCGAGCGCGGGCGATTCTCGTCGCGCTGGGGAGCCGGAGAAATATTTTTTTCCGGCGCGTCCGAATCGCCGACCGGCGGCTCGATAACGCTGTTTGCGGTGGTCTCGATCATCAGCTCACTCTTCCGTGTCTTGCGAATCGGCTGCGATGTCTCTTTGCACCGCAGGTGTTCGCAGTAATTTCTCTATTCGTTCCGCTTCGTCGAATCGTTCGTCAACGCGGAAGCGAAGATCAGGCGCAAATTTTAAGTTAACGCGGTGCGCGATCTCGCCGCGCAGGAACTTCTTGTTGCGCTCCAGCGCCGCAACCACGATTTCGGTGTCGCGTCCGCCGAGCGGCATCACGTAGATAGTCGCGAGCTTGAGGTCCGGCGACATCCTTACCTCGGGCACGGTGACGATGTGGCCCTCGAGGTCCGGATCATGCACGCTGCCCTGCGAAAGAATGTCCGCAACGGCGTGACGCACCACTTCGCCGACGCGCAACTGACGCTGCGAGCCGCCGGAGGCGGAGCTATTCTTCTGGTGATGACGAGGCATTGCGGTCTCTCGAAAACGATTCGTCATGGCCGGGATTTTCCCGGCCATTGACGCCCTTATTGCGGCTGAATTCCTGAAGACGTGGATGCCCGGCACATCCAGTGCGAAGACGCGTTTCGCACTTTTGGCCGGGCAGGACGTCGAACTACTTCATGATCCTTCTGACGAAGCCGTAAGGTTCAGACTTACAGGCTGCGCTGGATGGTTTCCACGCGGTAACACTCGATGACGTCGCCGACACGCATGTCGCCGTAATTCTCGAATGCCATGCCGCATTCCTGGCCGGACTGCACTTCCTTCACTTCGTCCTTGAAGCGTTTCAAGGTCGACAGCTTGCCTTCATGCACGACGACGTTGTCGCGAATCAGGCGGACATTGGCGCCGCGTTCCACGGTGCCGTCGGTGACGCGGCAACCTGCGACCTTGCCGACCTTGGAGATGTTGAACACTTCCAGGATCTGGGCGTTGCCGAGCATGGTCTCGCGCAGCGTCGGCGCCAGCAGGCCGGACATTGCCTTCTTCACGTCATCCACGAGGTCGTAGATGATGTTGTAGTAGCGGATTTCGATGCCGTTGCGCTTGGCGGCCGCCGCCGCTTCCTTGTTGGCGCGAACGCTGAAGCCGATGATGGCGGCATTGAAGCCTTCCGCCAGCGTCACGTCGGATTCCGAGATGCCGCCGACGCCGGCATGCAGGATGCGGGCGGCGACTTCATCGGTGCCGAGTTTCTCCAGCGAGCCGAGGATCGCTTCCAGCGAGCCCTGCACGTCGGCCTTGATGATGAGCGGAAAATCCTTGCGGCCCGAAGTCTTGAGCTGCGACATCATCTGTTCGAGCGAGCCGCGCATGCCGGAAATCGAGGCAGCCGCGTTCTCGCGCTTCTGATGCGCGCGGTAGCTCGTGATCTGACGGGCGCGGGCTTCGTTCTCGACGACGGCGAGGCGGTCGCCCGCTTCCGGCGGCCCGTTGAAGCCCAGCACTTCGACCGGCACCGACGGACCCGCCTCCTCGACGGTATCGCCCTGGTCGTTGATCAGCGCGCGGACGCGGCCCATCTCGGCGCCGGCGACGATGATGTCGCCCACGCGCAGGGTTCCGCGCTGCACCAGCACGGTCGCGACCGGACCGCGGCCGCGGTCGAGCTTGGCTTCGATCACGGTGCCTTCGGCGGGACGCGCGGCATTGGTCTTGAGGTCGAGCAATTCGGCCTGCAGCGCGATCATTTCCAGCAGCTTGTCGAGGTTGGTCTTGTTCTTGGCGGAGACCTCGACGTCGACCACTTCGCCGCCGAGCGATTCGACCTGAACCTCGTGCTGCAGCAGCTCGGTGCGGACGCGTTCCGGCTTGGCGTCGGGCTTGTCGATCTTGTTGATGGCCACGATCATCGGAACCTTGGCCGCCTTGGCGTGATTGATCGCCTCGATGGTCTGCGGCATGACGCCGTCGTCGGCTGCGACCACCAGCACCACGATATCGGTGACCTTGGCGCCGCGCGCACGCATCGCGGTGAAGGCGGCGTGGCCCGGGGTGTCGATGAAGGTGATTTTCTTGCCGCTTTCCGGCGAGGTCACCTGGTAGGCGCCGATATGCTGGGTGATGCCGCCGGCTTCGCCCGAAACCACATTGGCATGGCGAAGCGCGTCGAGCAGCGAGGTCTTGCCGTGGTCGACGTGGCCCATCACAGTCACGACAGGCGAACGCGGCTCGGTGTCGGTCGAATCGTCGACGATGTCGAACAGGCCTTCCTCGACGTCGGAGGCGGCCACGCGCTTGACGGTGTGGCCGAGTTCCTCGGCGATCAGCTGCGCGGTGTCGGCGTCGATCACGTCGGTGATCTTGTGCATCGCGCCCTGCTTCATCAGAAGCCGGATCACGTCGACCGCGCGTTCGGACATGCGGTTGGCGAGTTCCTGGATGTTGATGGCTTCCGGGATGACCACTTCGCGGACGAGCTTTTCCTTCGGCTCGTTCGAGGCATGGCCCTTCAGGCGCTGGGTGCGGCGGCGGAACGAGGCGATCGAACGCTCGCGCACGTCGTCGGCAGTGAGTGCGGTGACC
>JBAQER010000485.1:0-2041 GCA_049286845.1 Bradyrhizobium sp. | reverse complement strand
GCCGATGCTCACCTGGGCCACGGCCGGCGTCGCCGACCAGAACAGCATCCACAGCACAACAAGGGCGTAGCGCATTTTCATGTCTTCCGGTTCGATGGTCGATTTGCTCTGATGAGCGATTCTCCGCTGCCACTGGTGGCCATGCTGTGCGCTACCGCACATACCGGCAGCCGCTTACTGATAGGCGAAGGCGGCCAATACCGGGAGCGGCGGGCTTGTACCCCGTGCGGCCGGGGGCGGATAGATTTTCCTATCCGTTCAGGAAGTGCGCCTGGCCGCGGCAACAGGCAGTCCGTCGAGGCGCCGCATCTCTGCGTTTCTCAAGGTCGCCGGATCGGTGAGAAACGCGCGCAGGAATTCCATCGAGTCCGCGCCCCAGAAGAGTTCCCCATCGACCTCGATGGTTGGCACGCCGAACACGCCGCGCTGGATTGCGCCCTCGGTGTTCTTGCGCAGCGTATTTTTTACTTCCGTACTTTCAAGTTCTTCCTTGTTTATCCCCAAGTCTTTCAAAAGAGAAGCAAACTGCGCCGGATCGGAGGCCTCCACGCCGGTCGTCCAGATCGAATCAAAGATTTTCCGCACGGCTTCGGGCTTCAAGCCGCAGGCGATGGCGAGGCGAAGGTGGTGCAGCGGGTTGAACGGGTGCGCCGCGGGAAAGCGCAGAGGAATACCGAGGTGGTTCGCCCACCAGTGGCTCCAGCGGTAGGTGTAGCGCCGTTTGGTCGGCAGTTCGGCCGGGCCCTTCTGGCCCCAGTGATTCAGGATGCCCGCGAACAACACCGGCCGGTACTCGATCGCCACATCGGCCGGAAGTTCCTTCAGCCGGTGCAGACTGATGTAGGCGAAAGGCGAAACGAAATCGAAATACCAGGTCGCGCTTTTCATGGGTTGCTATCCTAGCGCGAGGAGGTAGGACATGCGCTTATCCACACTGAAATACTCGGTCACCGGACGCATCGCGCGCATCATGCTGAACCGCCCGGCGCGGCTGAACGCCATCGACGACAAGATGCCGCGCGAGATCCGGCGCACGGTGGAGGCGGCGAACGCGGACGACCGCGTTCACGTCATCGTTCTGGCCGGCGCGGGCAAGGCGTTCTGTGCCGGCTACGACCTGAAGAAATACGCCGAAGGCGACCCGAAGAACCGCTGGAACCAGGCGATGCCCTGGGACCCGATGAAGGACTATCGCGGCATGAAGGCCAACACCGACGACTTCTTTTCCATCTGGCGCAGCTACAAGCCGGTGATCTGCAAGGTGCACGGCTACGCGGTCGCGGGCGGCTCGGACATCGCGCTGTGCGCCGACATCGTGATCATGGCCGAGGACGCGAAGATCGGCTACATGCCGGCGCGCGTCTGGGGCTGCCCGACCACGGCGATGTGGGTCTACCGGCTCGGCGCGGAAAAAGCCAAGCGCATGCTGCTGACCGGCGACACGGTGGATGGCAGAGCCGCAGAGAAGATGGGCCTGGTCTACCAGGCGGTGCCGGCAAGGGATCTCGACAAGGCGGTGGACACGCTTGCCAGGCGCATGGCCGGGGTACCGAAGAACCAGCTGATGATGCAAAAGCTCATGATCAACCAGGCCTACGAGAACATGGGCCTTGCCGGCACGCAGATGCTGGCCACGCTCTTCGACGGCATCACGCGCCACTCGCCCGAGGGGATATGGTTCAAGGACTACGCCGAAAAGCACGGCTTTCAGGCGGCCGTGAAATGGCGGGATAGCGGAAAGGCAATTCCTCGCGGAAAGGCGGCCCCATGAGCGTACGCATCGAAAAATCGGGCAAGGTCTGGACGGTAATCCAGTCCCGGCCGGAGGCGAAAAACGCGATGGACCCGGCAAGCGCCGAGGCGCTGGAGCGCGCGTTCCTCGAATTCGACCGCGACGCCGAAGCTGCTGTCGCCGTGCTCTGGGGCGAGGGCGGCGCCTTCTGCGCCGGCTTTGACCTCAAGCACGCTGCGCGGGGAAGCGGGATTGACCCGAAGGCCTATCCGACCGACGAGCGTGTGCCGCTGCCGCGCGCTCCGATGG
>JBAQER010000484.1:0-17094 GCA_049286845.1 Bradyrhizobium sp. | reverse complement strand
ACTTTGAGATCATCGCCGACCGCGGTATCGACGCCAAGGTCGGCGCCGCCGGCTGGGAAGAAATCTGCAAGGCGATGGAGACCGATTTCAGGGCGGATAATTTCGCCGGCGGCGTGATCAAGGGAATTGGGGCGGTGTCGCGGCACCTGGCGGCGCATTTCCCGCGGCAAGGGACGGGCCGCAACGAACTGCCGGATGAGCCGGTAGTGATGTAGGTCTGGCCGTCATTCCGGGGCGCGTCGAGGACGCGAACCTCAGATGTGCAATGGCACATCGGGGAATCTCGAGATTCCGGGCTCGATGCTTCGCATCGCCCCGGAATGACGATAGTTGAATTTGCTACGCCTTCGCCGATGGCCGCGCACCGACGCGCGCCATCCATGCCACGATATTGGTGTTGGCGGGATCCAGCGGCTGGCCGACCTGGTTGCCGAATTCGAGCCAGCCGAACAGCAGGACGTCCGCCATCGTGAAGCGCTTGCCGCACAGGTATTCCTTGCCTGCCATCTGTTCGTTCAGCCATTTCAGGCGGTTCGCCGCGATCATCTTGAGGCCGGGAGAGGCTTCCGGCGCGACCGGGATCCGCTTTTCGAAAAACTTCAATGCCTCGCCGAAGCGATAACCCATGGCGAGCGGCTCGCAGATGTTGAGATCGACCCGCCGGGTCCACATCCGGCACTCGGCGCGCTCTTCCGGCGTTGAGCCGATCAGCGCCGGCTTCGGATTCTTCTCTTCGAGATATTCGCAGATCGCGGTGATTTCGGCGAGATAGCTGCCGTCATCGAGCTCGAGGGTGGGCATCTGGCCCATCGGATTGCGCTTGAGATGCGGCTCTTGCCGGTTTTCGCCGCCGCGCAGGTCGACGGTCTGCTTGGGGATGTCGATGCCCTTTTCCGCCATGAACATGCGGACAATGCGCGGGTTCGGTCCGACCGAGTCGTAGAATTTCATCAGATATCTCTCCCCATGTTTCTTGTGACAGCTTCGTTGTTGACTGCTTTTGAGCAGACCGGCGGGCCACTTGTCAAACGGATGGAAGGCGCCTCAGCCGTCGTCGAGCTTGTTGAGGTCGCGCACCGATTGCATGATCGGCTCGAAATTCGAGCGCGCGTCGAGCGCGTCGAACAGTTGCGCGGTGTCGGACAACAGCCCGTGCGAGCGCTGGATCGCGATCCGGACGTCGTCCTGCGGGGTATCGGACAGCCGGCCATGTCCGGACAGCAGGATCCTGGAATTCAGACCCTTCAATCGCTCCAGCGACTGGATGTAGTCGGCGATGCTGCCCGATCCGAACACGCCACCCATCACCCCGCCGGGCATCAGGGTGTCGGAGGCGAACAACAGTCCCTGGTCCTGATCGAACAGGCTGATGCAGGCCGAGGTGTGGCCCGGCGTGTACATCACGTTGAGGCGGAAATTGCCGAGATCGATCAGGTTGCCTTCCTCCAGCCAGATATCGATGTTGATCGGCACCGGCGGCTCGTTGAACATCTTGCGCAGCATCGAGAAATCGTCGCGCAGCATGATCTTGTTGGCGGCCAGCCGGTGCGCGGCGATGATGGTGCGGCCGCCGAAATGATAGGCGGCGCCGATGTGATCGAGATGCTCGTGGCTGAGCACCACCAGGTCGATTGTCTCGGGTGGACAGCCGACATGACAGAGGCATTCCAGCAGATGCGGATAATTCGAGGACAGCCCGACGTCGATCAGGATGGTTCGGGATCTGCCACGCACCAGATAGGCATTGGCGGCGCGGTTCTTGAAGCGGATCTGGTAGACGTCCTCCGCCGCCTGGATCAACGAACAGACGTCGTTGTTCAGGAGGATCGGAAACGGGCTTGGCTTGCGGTCGCTCATGGGTTGGCCGTTCGGAAAGTGACGGCGTTGGAGGCACGCAATCGTTTGCTGAGCGCGTCCATGATCATCAGCGCAAACGCCGGCTGCTGGCTGACCAGATAGACGAAGCGGGCGTGGTTGATCCGCATCACCCTTGTGTTGGGGGCAGCGGATATCGCGGTCGCCGAGCGGGCCGAACCGTCGATAACCGCCATCTCGCCGAAGAATTCGCCCTTGCCCAGCGTTACGATGACGGTCTTGCTGGCGCCGTTGATCTTGGCGATGTCGACCTTGCCCTCGAGCACCACGAACAACTCGCGCCCGGTCGAGCCTTCCTCAAAAATGACGTCATCGACATCAAACTCGTTGATGCATTTCTCGATGGCCATGGTGCACCCCGCCTTCTGGCTGGTCGCTGCCGCCATGTTAGTCGGGAAATGAGGCGGCGCAAACGACGCATCGGGACGGTCCGGGTGGATATTGCAGAGCAACATGAGCCAGGCTCGGACTGCCACCGCCGGCCTGCTTCGCCCGCGGGGGCGAAAACCGGCCCGGACGAGTTCCTAAAATTTTCGTAAGGCCCCACCCGGTAACGATTTCGCAAGCAATGAAAGTTACCAAATAGTCAACCTTTACTGGAGATTTTGAACGTGAGCGAACAACAGGCCGAGCAGACCAGCGGTGAATCCGGATCCGTCAGCGCCGGGCCGGCCGCTCCCAATTCATCCGGGGCGGCGAGCCAGCCCGCAGCGGCGCCGGAAACGCCGCAGGAAACGCTGAAGGTGGCGGCCGAGGTCGAATCTCCCGATCTCGCGCCCCGGCAGGGCGAAGCCCCCAAGCTGGACGCGGCCAAAGCTGAAGCTCCCAAGGCGGAGGCGCCCAAGGCGGATGCGCCGCGCTCCCCCGGCAAGGTCATGATCATGTCGGCCGGCGACCGCGCCTGGGACGGCAAGGACGATGGTCCGGAAATCGAGTCCGAGCCGAACGCCGGAATGTTCGGCAAGCGCCGGGTCTCCGCCTTGGCGGCCGTGGTGGCGCTGGCGGCGGCGGCGGGCGCGCTCGGCGGCGCGCTGGCGACCGCGGGTGTGATGCATTTTGCCGGCGCCGGCTCGACCGCCTCGAGCAATCTGGCTCTCGAAGCCTCCGTTGCGCGGATCGATGCCGATCTGCTGGCCCTGAAGGCCGGCGTCGAGCATACCTCCAAGGTCGGCCTGAGCCAGTACAACAAGACCAGCGACCGTCTCGACAAGGTCGAGAAGGCGCAGGCCGAGCCGGCCGCCAAGCTCGCCAAGCTGAGCGAAGCCGTGGACAAACTTCGCGCCGTTCCGGTGCCAGTCGCCGCCGCGCCGGCCGCGGCCAGGGACGTCACCGGCTCGATCTCGCCCCCGGCGGTCGCCGCGCCCGTTCCATTGCCCGTGCCCAAGCCCGAACTGGCGAGGTTGCCGACGGTCGAAGGCTGGGTGCTGCGCGATGTCGCCAATGGCGGCGCCCTGATCGAGGGACGGCGGGGAATCTATGAAGTCTATGCCGGCGATCCCGTGCCGGGCCTCGGCCGGATCGACGCGATCCGCAAGCAGGACGGCCGCTGGGTGGTCGTCACCAGCAAGGGCCTCGTCGTCGCGCGCTAGCGCATGATCCCGATCGCTTCACCGCGACGTGAAGCGAACGGCCTGATCGGATGCGGATTGCGGCGAGACATGCCGTCCGCTCTTCGGCTATTTTCCTGACCGGAAGACGCCGCCCGCAAGACGCCTGGAATGAGGTCTCTGACGCGGTGTTTGTCAGGGTATGGGCCGCGCGTTGCAATTCTTTTTCATCATCCTTGTCTTGCTGTGCAGCGCTTTGCCTGCGCATGCCGTCGAAGGCGCGGCGCTGGAGCGCGGCGCCGCGATTACCGACCCGTTGGCGTTACGCGAACTCGATCTCCGTGAGCACCGGTCGGACCGGCCCGACCGTGCGGGTTTCGGTTTGCGTCCGTTCGTCGCGCCGGCAGGATCGGCCGCCGCTCCCATCCTCAACGATGAGCTGTTCGCCTTGCCGTCGATGGCTCCGGTCCGCCGGGCGCTCGACGGCGAATTCGAGCGTTATGTGGCGCGCCATCGCGCCAGTCTGCCGGGCGAAACGATCGGCGTCGGCACGTCCCATGACTGGCAGATGTTCGATCGCGACCTGCTCTATTCCCGTCGCTCGAGGTTCGTGCTGGCAGGCATCGTCAACCGGATGGACCGGGCCTATGTGTCACCGGAAAGCTGCGGCGAGATCCGGCTGATCTACCGGCTCACGCGCGCAGGCGATGCGGAGGCAGTCGAGAACGCGGAATCGCCCCGATTGCCGATGACGTTGAACGTGGTGCTGCGGGCGAAAGGCGACAAGCAACTGGTCCCCGGCGGCATCGCCATCACCTGCAAGGGGATCGCCCAGCGCTGGCTCGCATCGGCCGATTGGCGACAAACCGGCGCAGAACTTGCGATCAGGCTGATGTCGGCGGGCGGACCGCTCGAATTCATCGAACCTGCCGATGTCGACCGTATCGAGACCAATCTTCAGGTCGCCCATGCGCCGAAATCGGCGGTGCGCGATTTCCGGACCGATTATCTGTTGAAGGTGTTTCGCTTTGATCCAAAGGCGCGCGTATTCGAGGAGACGCCGATGGAAAACCAGATCGATCGCCAGCGGATTCTGGCCGACCGTAATCTCGCGCATGACTTCAAGGCCTGGTTGCTCGATCCCAGACGTCTCAATGAATTCGATCGTGGCACGATTCTGATACCCGAACGGTTTCTGGCCAAAGCGGCGATCGCCGCCACGCCGGTCGGTTTCGATCCGTCGGAACTGCAGCCGGAGTTCGGTCTGGTGCAGGGCGAGGGCGGTACGACGCTCCCCGTGTTCAGCGAAGGCGACGTCGTTGCTGCGCTCAGGAAAGCTGCGGAAGTCGGGGTGACGCCCGCCAACATTCGCTCGGTGGCCGGCTTCGCGCGCCGGCTGAACGATGTCACCTGTTCGGGTTGTCATCAGACGCGCGGTATCGGCGGCTTCCATTTCCCGGGTGTCGACTGGATGGTGGCCAAACCTTCGAACGCGACGGTCGTGCCGGCGTCGCCGCATTTCTTCGGCGATCAGATTCGCCGTCGCGATATTCTCAATTCGATGAAATGGGGCAGCAGCCCGGATTATTCGCGGGGTTTTTCCGAGCGCCCGCAATTGCGCACAAGGTCGGAAGTCTTGAGTGAACTCGCGGGCACCGGCTATTACGATGGCTGGGGCGCGCATTGCTACCAGCAAAGCGCGAAGGCCGCCGACAACGACCCGAGCTTCCGCGCCTGGACCTGCGCCAAGGGTCTCGCCTGCCAGCCTGCCGGAAAGACATCGCGGATCGGGATGTGCTTCGTCGGGAGCCGGTAGGAAGCGGGTGATCCAGTATCCGAGAGACCTCAGGGATGGAATCGATAAGCCGCGGTGTACTGGGTCGCTCGGTCAAGCCGGGCGATGACGACCTCTTGTGCGGTGGGCGCGGTGCGCCACACGCCCGAGGCGTCATGACCCTCGAGTCCTTCACGCCACCGCGCCCGACGCCCGCAACTGCCGGATCGCCGCATCGTCGTAGCCCGCCTTGCGCAAAATCTCGTCGCTGTGCTCGCCGATCCCGGGCGGCTTGCGCGGCTGCACCTTCCTGCTGCCATCGATCCAGATCGGGCTGCTGATGGTCAGCATGGTGTCGTTCTCGAACGGCACCAGCACCTCGTTGTCCAGCATCTGCTTGTCGTTGGGAATGTCGTCGAGGATGCCGACCACGCCGAACACCAGGCCATTGCCGTCGAGAATCTGCCGCCACTCGGCGAGAGTCCTGGTGGCGAAGATCTCGTCGAAGATCTTGATCAGCTCCAGCGAACGCGCGTGGCGGCCGGGCTTGGTGGCGAACCGCTCGTCGGTGATGAAATCCTCCCGGCCGATGCAGCGCGCCAGCGCCGGCCATTGCCGCTCTTCGTTGAGCAGCGACAGGATGATCCAGCGTCCGTCCTTGCATTTGTAGTGATTGGTGACCGCGTTGAGCGCGTGCTCGCGCGAACGGCGCTCGCCGAATTTCGCGCCGCAGAGCTTGGCTTGCGCCAGCACCGAGGCGGCCCAGACGCCGTTGGCCATCAGGTTGGAACTGACATGCGAACCCTTGCCGGTGCGCTCGCGCTTGTAGAGCGCGGTGACGATGGCGCCGTAAAACGCCATCGCGCAGGGGTGGTCGCCCATGCCGGCGACCGAGCGCGCCGGCGTGGTGTTTTCATCCGCGCGCACCAGATCCATCAGGCCCGAGCGCGCCCAATAGGCATTGCTGTCGAAGCCGGGCTTGTTGGCCTCTTCGCCCTTTTCGCCGTAGCCGGTGAACGACGCATAGATCAGCCGCTCGTTGAGCGGGGCCAGCTGGGCGTGGGTCAATCCGAGCCGTTCGCGCACCGCGGGCGGAAAATTGGTGATGAAGACGTCGGCCTCGGCCGCGAGGCGATGCAGCACCGCCTGGCCTTCCGGCTTGCTGAGGTCGAGCGCGAGGCTCTTCTTGTTGCGCGCTTCCAGCAGCCACGCGAAATTATGCTGGCTGGCGGGATAGCCCGGCAGGTTCGGCAGGTTGCGATAGGGATCGCCGGAACCCGGCGGCTCGATCTTGATCACGTCGGCGCCGAAGTCGGACAGCACGGTCGCGGCCGCGGGCGCCGCGATGAAACTCGCGCAGTCCAGAACCTTGAGGCCTTCGAAGATGCCTTTTTCCATCATGCCGTCGCTCCCGTGCCTTTTGTTGGTTTTGTCCGTGTGCTGGAATTATTGCTGCGATCGATCAGGATCGAAGGCCATTTGAACCATGTTCGGTGGGCGATGCAACGGCCTTACCCATCCCTCCCTACGAGGCGGCAGAAGGATGAAGAGCTACTCCCCACCCGACATCAGCGCCGCATTGCCGCCGGCCGCCGCCGTATTCACGGTCACCGTCTGTTCGGTCGCAAATCGCGCCAGGTAATGCGGCCCGCCGGCCTTGGGGCCGGTGCCGGACAGGCCATGGCCGCCGAACGGCTGCACGCCGACCACAGCACCGATCATGTTGCGGTTGACGTAGATGTTGCCGACCTGGAGCCGGTCGATCACATCCTCGATGGTGTCGTCGATGCGCGAGTGAATGCCGAGCGTCAGTCCATAGCCGGAGCGCTCGACCGATTGCAGCACGGCATCGAGCCGGTCCGCGGGATAACGCACCACATGCAGCACGGGTCCGAATACTTCCTCGGTCAGTTGATCCGCGCTCGACAGCTCGAAAATATGCGGCGCGACGTAGTTGCCGTCGGGAGCGACGCCGGCAAAATGCACGCGGGTTTCTGTCTTCATGCGCGCGATATGCGCCTCCAGTCGCTGCTTCGCCTCGGCATCGATCACCGGTCCGACATGGGTGGCCGGGTCGCGCGGATCGCCGATTGCCAATTCGCGGGCGGCGCCCGCTATCATCTCGATCATGCGGTCGGCGACGTCGTCCTGCACGAACAAGAGGCGCAGCGCCGAGCAGCGCTGGCCGGCCGAGCGAAACGCCGAGGTCACGACGTCGTCGGCCACCTGCTCGGGCAGCGCGGTGGCATCCACGATCATCGCATTGATGCCGCCGGTCTCCGCGATCAGCGGCACGATCGGGCCGTCCTTGGCGGCAAGCCGGCGATTGATCGACCGCGCGACCTCGGTCGAGCCGGTGAAGACGACGCCGGCGACGCCTTCATGCGCGACCAGCGCCGCGCCGATGCTGCCGTCGCCGGGAAGCAGATGCAGCGCCGAGGAGGGCACGCCGGCCTCGTGCAGCAGGCAAACCGCCTCGGCCGCGATCAGTGGCGTCTGCTCGGCGGGTTTCGCCAATACCGCATTGCCGGCCATCAGGGCGGCCGTGACCTGGCCGACAAAGATCGCCAGCGGAAAATTCCACGGCGATATCGCGACGAAGACGCCGCGGCCGCGCAGCCGCAAGCGATTGCTCTCGCCGGTCGGTCCCGGCAAGGTTTTGTCATGGCCAAACAGTTCGCGGCCCTCGGCGGCGTAGTAACGGCAGAAATCGACCGCCTCGCGGACTTCCGAAAGCGCGTCGTCGAGGGTCTTGCCGCCCTCGCGTTGCAACAGCGCGATGAAATGAGCGGCTCTCTGCTCCAGCAGGTTCGCAGCCTGTTCGAGAAGTCTCGCGCGACGATCCGCCGGTGTCCGGCTCCAGTGCTTGAATCCCTCCCGCGCGGCGGACATCGCGGCATCCACCTGTTCCGGCGTCACATCGACGATGCTTCCCGCCTCAAGGCTAACCTCCGCAGCGACGGCCGAAACCAGCTTGCTCAAGGCCGCCCGATCGCCGAACTCCATACCGCGCGAATTTTGCCGCTGCGGCTGATAGAGATCGCGGGAAGCGCGAATATTCGGATGCCGCGCGTTGCCGGCTGTGCCGATGATATCGGCCGCGCGGCGCAGCAGCGTGGCCACCGGCACGGCATCATCGGCGGCGACCGCCACGAAGGAAGAGTTGGCGCCGTTCTCCAGGAGACGCCGCACCAGATAGGCCAGCAGATCGCGGTGGCTGCCGACCGGCGCATAGGTGCGACAGGCGATCTTGGGGCGATCCTCGCGCAATTGCGCATACAACGCCTCGCCCATGCCGTGCAGCCGCTGAAATTCGAATCCGTCTTCACCGCCGGCCAGTTCGAGAACGGTCGCCACCGTCAGCGCATTGTGGGTGGCGAATTGCGGGAAGATGCGCCGCCGCAGCGTCAGCAGTTTTTGTGCGCAGGCCACGTAGTTCAGGTCGGTCATCGCCTTGCGGGTAAACACCGGATAGCCGTCGAGGCCGCGCTCCTGCGCGCGCTTGATCTCGGTGTCCCAATAGGCGCCCTTGACCAGCCGCAGCATCATCCGCCGGTTCAGCGCGCGCGCCAGTTCGTCGGCATAGGCGATCACGGCCTCGGCGCGCTTCTGATAGGCCTGGATCGCCAACCCAAAACCGTCCCAGCCCTTGAGCGAGGCGTCGCTGAACGCGGCTGCGATCACCTCGAGCGACAGTTCCAGCCGGTCGGCTTCCTCGGCATCGACGGTGAAATTGAGGTCGAAGTCGCGGGCGCGGCGCGCCAGATCGATCAGCCGCGGCACCAGTTCCGCCATCACCCGCCGCCTGCTCACCGCCTCGAAGCGCGGATGCAGGGCGGAGAGTTTGACCGAGATGCCAGGGCGGTCGGGCAGCGGACGGGCATCGGCGGCGCGGCCGATGGTCTCGATCGCGCTCGCATAGGAATTGAAATAGCGCTCGGCGTCGGCGGCGGTGCGCGCGCCTTCGCCGAGCATGTCGAAGGAATAGCGCGTGGCAAGGGAGGCATGCGCCCGCGCCAGCGCGGCCTCGATGGTTTCGCCCAGCACGAAATGGCTGCCCATCAGCCGCATCGCCTGCCGGGTGGCGGCGCGCACCGCGGGAATCCCGAGCCGCTTGGCGAGCCGCCCGATCGTGCCTTGTGGGGTTTCGCCGGGCTGAATGACGCGCGCCGACATCCCCAGCGCCCATGCCGAGGCATTGACCAGGAAGGCGCTGGATTTGGTCTCGTGGTGGATGAAGTCGCCCTGGCCGAGCTTGTCCTCGATGAACTGGTCGGCGGTGCGGGTGTCCGGCACGCGCAGCAGGGCTTCCGCCAGCACCATCAGCGCCAACCCCTCCTTGGTGGAGAGCGCGAATTCGCGAAGCATGTCCTCGACGCCGCCGAGCCGGTCGTCATGGGCGCGGATCGCGCCGATCAGGCGCGTCGCGGTGCGGTCGATCCGCGCGTCCTGTTCTGCGCTCAACCCTGCCGCTGCGAGAAGCCGCGCCGCCATGGCGCCGTCGTCCGGCGCGTAGGGCGCCTCGAAGGATGGAAGGGTTAAGGGTTCCAATGCCATGACCACGCGACCCGAAGATTTAGCGGCTGCTATCATGCAGCCGATCTTGGCACCGTGGAACCGCCGCGTTAGTTTTCGCGGGATTTTTCGGTTTGAACCGAGGCAGGCGATGGCGCTGACGGAGAGGCGGAAACGATCCGGCCGACCGGGCAAGACCTCAGGGTTTTGCAGTTCAGCCGCGTGCCTTCTGGGTTTGGTGTTTGCCGCTGCCTCGCCGGCAACGGCGGTGGAACTGAGCGCGCCGGTCGCGGCGCTCTACAGCACGGTGTCGATTTTTCCCCCCACGGCGCAGCGCATGACGGTTTGCTACGGCTTCGTGTGCCGGCGCCGCGAGATACTCGATTTCACCGCCAGTGACCGCAATGCCCTGACGCAGATCATGGCGGCAGGCCGCGCCTCCGCTGCGGCGGAACGGGCGGCGGTGCAGAAGGCTGTGGTCTGGTTCGATCGCCGCATGGGGCCGATCCTCGGAACCGACAAACGCGTTGCCAGGGCGGATTTCCGCTACTTCGACGACAAGCACAATTACGATTGCTGGGACACCACCCGCAATACCACCAGCCTGCTGCTGGTGCTGCAGACGCCGCACAACACCGCGGTGCTGGTCGATCGCGCGACCCGGGTCGAATGGGTCGTCGACATGTGGCCGCGCGGCTACGCGCAGCTGCCGGACGTCATGACGGTTGAAAAATGGGTCAAGGAAGATTGAGTGAATCAGCGCGTTCTGCGCCGATTCCAATTCGCGCAAGAGCGATGCCCGCTCCTGCCCATTTCACTCTGTTCTTTTGAGATGTTCTTGGAAGTCTCACTCCCGGATTACGTCCGAGAGTGCGCTGTTGCGGAACGCGCTCCCAGCCTCAAACCTTGAGGTTTTCGGCCGAGGTCTTGCCGCGATTGGCAACCTCTTCGTATTCCACCGTCTGTCCTTCGTTGAGCGAGGAAAGGCCAGCTTTCTCGACCGCCGAAATATGAACGAAGACGTCTTTGCCGCCACTCGAGGGCTGGATGAATCCAAAACCCTTGGTCGCGTTGAACCACTTCACAGTACCCTTAGCCATCACGTCGTCTCCGCGGGATCAAAAAACAGAAACGGGCCGCCGGTCCCCGCAAAACCGGCATGCCCGATAAAATCTACGATACGCCGGATGGGGCACGCTTGATAGCTCAAACCTCATCTCGATTTCGGCGGAAAACGAACGATATCGCGGCGCATTCGTGCTTTTTGCGGGTTTCTCGCTCATTTTGTACCACAGAACAACGCCATACGTGGCGGGTTCCGGTTGCTTGAACTGTCAAACAACGGCGCGCCCGTTGCACTTGGGGACGGGCACCCAAGGTTCGTTGGTAACCGGGATTCAGCCGGTCGCCGCAGATGAACGACGATCCGGAGAAAAGGAAACCCCGGCCGCCTGAGGCGACCGGGGTCTTTTGACCTGAACGAAACGACGATCCGGTCACCAGGCGCAGACGTTCACAACGCGGAAGCGGTAGCCGAAGGGGGTCCACACGCGGCGGGTCTGGTAGCATCCGCCGTCGCCGTAGCCATAGCCGCCACCGATGAAGCCGATGCCGAAGCCATGACCGTGGTGGTGATGATGATGGAAGCCCCATCCGCCGCCGCCGGCAGAAGCAGTAGTGGGAGCCAGTGCCATCGCGCTGAGGGAAGCTGCGGCAACGAGGGCGAGAGAGAGTTTGCGAAGCATTGGTCGTTCTCCTGAATGTGCGCCGTGGCGCGGGTTGATAGTTTCGGTTTCAGTCTTACCCATCGCACATCAGTCGCTGCCCTCGGGAGCACGGTTCGAGAAAACAGCATGTGGCTCGGAGACAATTTTCTGAACGACTATTCAGGTGTGAAAAACATCACACAGCGATGTCGCGCGGCAATCAGGCCGCGATAGCGTTCAATTCATTAACCAACGCAGACAGCGTCCTTGCATCAGTGACAGCGCGGACGATCATCGGCTCGGCGCGGCCGCGGATCGTGACTTCGTGCTGCGGCAGGCAATCTGCCGCAAGGCCGCCGGTGACGCGAACTTCTTCCGAAATGACGGCCTCGCAAGCGAGGGACTTCGTCATATCCTGCAGCCGCGCGGCGACATTGACCGCGTCGCCGAGCGCGGTGAACACCATGTGATCGCGGTAGCCGATGTCGCCGATGATCACCTCGCCGCCGTGAATGCCGATGCCGAAGCGGATCGGCTCTTGCAGGTCGTGGCTGAGGAATTGATTCAATTCGTCGATATTGGCGGCGATCATGCTTGCAGCCTTGAGCGCCTGTCGGCAGGCGGTTTGCGGATCCGTCCCGAGTCCGAACAGCGCCAGCTGCCCGTCGCCGACGAACTGGTTGGGCTGACCGCCGCATTCCATCACCGCCTGCGAGACCGCGCCGAGGAAGCGGTTGACGATGAAGACGGTGTCGAATGGCAGCCGCTTTTCCGCGAGCTTGGTCGAGCCGCGCATGTCCACGAACATGCTGACGAGATAGCGCTCCTCGCCGATGCGGGACGGACTTGAGGTCCGCAAGGTCGCCGCCGTGATCTGCGGCAGGAAGATCTGGAAGAAGGATAGATCGGTCTCCGGCCTGAGCTGGCAGGCGAGGCGGATGGCCGGATCCGCGCCAGCCCCGACGCGGTTCAGCACGAACGCCTCGCGCTTGGAGGGCTCCGGCAGCGCCGCGCAGTCGCCGATCACGCGAATGCGGCAGGTGGAGCAGCGGGCGCGCCCGCCGCACACGCTGGCATGCGGGACATTATTGCGCAGGCTGGCCTCGAGCACGCTGAGCCCCTTCGGCACGCGAATTGTCCTGCCATTGCCGTAGGACAGGCTGACCATGCCGGCCCGGCGTTCGTTGATGGCGCGTACGCCCCTTGCCAGCATCACAAATCCCAACAGGCCGAGATAGCCGATCAGGAAATAATCCTCGATGCGCTGCAGGACGGCTTGTTCGGCTTGCGTGCCGACTTTCTGAGGCGAGAGATTTTCCGCCCTCCATTCCTTGCTGTCGTTGTCGACGACGCTTCGCCCGGCCTGATAGAGCCCCAGCATGGCCAGCGCCGGAACCAGCACCGCCGCGGCTAGCAGAAACGGCGCCGCGTTCTTGTAGAACGCTTTCATCCGCAGCCAGAAATAAAGACCGATGCAGCCGTGGACCCAGGCGACGGTCATGACCGCGAGCATCAGCCAGATCTTGTACGGCCACACGATCCAGTACGCAAAAAGTACCTGCGGATAGAGCTTTTCGTGCCCGAACAGCGTCTGGCCGAGCCGCACGCCGGCAATGTGGGTGATGATGAGTGCCGGAATGCTCAGGCCGAGCACGAGTTGCAGCGGCTCGATCGCCTTCCAGCGGAATTGCCGACGCTCGTAAAGCGCCCAGAGGCCGAGACCGGCATGGACCAGTGCCGCGGTGTAAAACAGGATGGCGACCGGGAGAAATTGCCACAACAGGGTGTGGAAATAGACCCCATCGGCCAGCGCCTCCATCGAGATATTGCCGAGCGCGTGATTGAGGAAGTGGCTGACCAGATAGGCGAACAATACCAGTCCGCAGCTGAGACGGATTTGCCGGACGCTGATGCCGCGGATGAATTTCATGAGCGCTTCCGGGGATAATGAGGCCATCTGGTCCTGCCGAATAATCCTGCGGCTCTGCCGATGTTAGTGGGAGAACGGCCCGGACGCCACGGGGAGTTAATGGCGGACCTGCTGCAAGTTGACACCCCCACCGGAGTCGGGGAGAAAGCGCCGTGACGATCACCCCGCCCGATCAGGCCAGCGCCAAGCCGGCCCGTCCTGCCTCTCGGCAACTGCTCGCGGTTGCCGCCGTCATCGCGGCGATGACGGCGATGCGGTTGATCTACGCAAGCGCGATCGATCTGCGCACCGACGAGGCCTATTACTGGACCTGGTCGAAGGAGGGCGTGCTGTCCTTCCTCGATCATCCCCCTGTCATTGCATGGTTCATCCGCTTCGGCACCGCCATCTTCGGCGACACCAATCTGGGTGTGCGGTTCGCCGGCATACTGGCGATGCTGGTCACGCAGCTCCTGCTTGCCGATATCGTCCGGCGCGTGACCCATGACGTCCGTGCGGTTGCGCTGGCGCTGCTGATGCCGGAGGCAGCACTTTATTACGGGCTGCTGATGGCCAAGGTCTCGCCCGATGTGGCGCTGATTCCGTTTGCGGTGGCGATGATCTGGGCGCTGGTGCGGCTCACCGAGAGTAACGATGCGCGCTGGTGGCTGGCCGCAGGCGTCTTCGCCGGGCTGGCGCTCTCGTCGAAATTCACCGCCGTGATGCTGCTTCCGGCGGTCGCGGCCTTCATGCTCGTGCCGAAATGGCGCGGCCGCTGGCTGGCGAGCCCGTATCCGTGGCTCGCGGCGCTGATTGCGGTCGTGGTGTTTCTGCCGGTCCTGATCTGGAACTATCAGCACGACTGGGCCTCGTTCCGGTTTCAGCTTGTGCGTGCCACGGCGACCCATGAATTGTCGCTCCGTACCGTCGGGGACTATATCGGGCTGCAGTTCGGGCTGGTCGGGTTCATCCTGCTGCCGGTGGTGCTGTCGGGCGTGGCGCTGACGGCGTGGCGGGGCTATCGCCGCGGCGACGCGGTGGCGATTCTGCTGTCGACCGCGGTGATCGTCCCCTTCGGTTACTTCTTCTGGAAATCGCTGTCCTTAAGGGTCGGCGATACCTGGCCGATGTTCATGTGGCCGGCGGGATTTGCCGCCGCGGCCATCAATATCGCGATGCTGCCGCGCGACGGTCTTCCGGCATGGATGATCCAGTCGACGATTCGCTGGGCCAAGGTAGCGATTGTTTCCGGGATCGTCTTCGTCGTTGCGGTGTTTCTCTATTACGTCGTCAGTCCCTGGAATTTCATCGGCCGGGCCGACCCGATCGGCGGCGAGGCGGGCTATGAGCAGGTGGTCGAGCGGGCGCAGGCGCAATTGCAGAAGACCGGCGCGACCTGGATCGCCACCACGGACTACCGGACCTACGCCATGCTGCGCTGGTTCTTCAAAGACCGCGTGCCGGTCATTCAGATCAACGAGCGCGGCAGGTTCGAAGGCTTCCGCGATCCCGGCATGAATGCGATCCGCGGCCACGCCGGCCTCTATGTCGGGCGCGAGCCGGACAACATCAGCCCGGTATGGCGGTCGACGACCGCGATCAGGGAGCCGCTCGAACGGGTCGAGCGCCGCTGGCGCGGCATCGTGATGGACACCTACGCGCTGGAAAAGCTCACCGGCTGGACGCCGGAGCTGTCGCCGCCAAAGGACTCGCCGCTCTACCGCCCGCGGGTGCTGGCAGGCGATGATCGGCCGCTATTCCGCGGCCCAAACGAAATGGCAGATCAGCCGTCCGCCTTATTTCTGACCGCTTCCATTCAGACCTCGTTCAGTGGCAAGCTAGGTAATCTGCATCGGCTCCTTATCGCGGGTTTCTCATGAAGCATCAGCGCAAATTCGTATTGGTCTTGTTCTCGGTGCTTCTGTTCTGGGATTTGGCCTTGGCCAGCGCCCATGCGGCGGAAACGCGCATCGCGCTGGTCGTCGGCAACGCAAATTACTCAGCGGGAGTCCTTCCGACACCCGCCAACGATGCCGGTTTGATCGCGCAAACCCTTCAGGCTGCCGGCTTCGACGTGGTCGGGGTTCGCGACCTCGATCAGGATTCCCTGCGCAAGACGTTCCGGGATTATATCGCCAAGGTCTCCGCGGCAGGCCCCGATACGGTGTCATTCGTCTACCTCAGCGGCTACGGATTGCAGCTGGAAGGCGAAAACTACTTTGTGCCGACGGACGCGAACATTGCACGTGATGCGAATGTCTCTTCCGAGGCGTTACGCATTTCGGACTACACCAAGCCGCTTGCAGCTCTCGGCATCAAGGCAAGCATCATCGTTCTTGACGGGGCTCGGGCCAATCCTTTCGCCAAATCCGGCCCCCCGCTGGCGGGCGGTTTGGCCCTTGTCGAGCCGGACCCCGGAACTCTGATCGCCCTCAACGCGGCGCCTGGAACGGTTGCGCAGAACGAGGCCGGTCCGTACTCATCCTATGCCCAGGCTCTTGCAGAGATGATGCGCGAGGGCGGCCTTCCGGTGGCAGACCTGTTCAACCGGGTACGGCTTCGGGTGAACGAGATCACCAAGGGCGCGCAAGTGCCATGGAATGCTTCAAAGCTGCAGGCGCCGTTCTACTTCTTCGAGCGGGCGCCGGATGCGCCTCCGCCCCAGGTGTCGCCCGAACAGACATCAACGATCCGCTCCAAGCCGATCCGTGATCTTGACGCGCGGGATGCCTATCTCGCGGCGCTCGATCGCGACAATCTGCAGGACTATGAAAACTTCCTCGTTGCCTATCCCAACGATCCGATGGCACGCCGCGTACGGGCAATTGTTGCCGCCCGCCGCGAAGCAGCAACATGGCGGCGCAGTCGGAGCGTCGATACGCCGCCGGCCTACTGGTCATATCTGCGCCGCTATCCCCGCGGCTCCCATGCCAACGATGCGCGGCGTCGACTCGCCTATCTGACGGCCGCTCTCGAACCGCCGCCGAGATTTGAAATCATCAGCTACGACGTACCGCCGCCACCGCCGGAAGAGGTGATTTACATCGAGCGGCCGGTATTGATTTTCGATGATCCGGATTTTGGATTTGAGCCGCCGCCGCCACCGCCGGTATTTTTCCTGCCGCCGCGGCCGGTCTACTTCGTGGAGTTGGCGCCGCCGCCACCGCCGGTATACGCCTATGTGCTTCCGGTTCCGGTTTATGTTCCGGTGCCGGTCTATATCAACACACCAGACTACGTTGCGCCGCCGCCGAACAACGTCATCTACAACAACATCCACAACACCGTTGTCGTCAATAACACGACCAATACCGTGACGGTTACCCAGCCAGGCGGACAGACCCAGACACTTACACCGCCGGCGCCATCTCCCGCGTCGCAGCCGCAGCCTCCTGTTGCCGGCGGAAAAATTGCTCCCGCCGGCGGGGGGGCTGCCGCTTTGCTCGCACCTTCGCTGCCGCCATCGGTGGCGCCAAAAGCGATCCCGGTTCAGACGACGACCCCGCCAAGCACGCCATCTCCCGGTCAGGCGCCGCCTGCCGGCGCAGCGCCGGTAATCGGCAAACCTCCGGTCGCGGGTCAGCCGCTGGCTACTTCCTCTCCTTCGCCGCCGGGGCAAACGGCTCCTCCGGGGCCGACACCGAAATCGCTAACGGGACAGCCGCTGCCCGGCGCTGGCGGTCAACCGCTGCCGCCAGTAAGCGGCAAGCCACCGGTCGCAGGTCGGCCGCTGCCTCCTCCTTCGCCTTCTTCCGCGCAGCCTGGGCA
>JBAQER010000483.1:0-12371 GCA_049286845.1 Bradyrhizobium sp. | reverse complement strand
CGGTCGTCGCGATGTCGCCATGACCTTTGCCTCATTCCACGAATCAAACCCGGTCAGGCTACAAGGCTTCCCTCGTCAGATGAATCCCCGAACAATAGAACAAGCTTCATGGAATCGATGGTCTAGTCGTATTCGAACGTCCGCCGTCGATCTGCAGCATCTCCGATACGCTGTGGCAGCAGCGGATCACGGCAGCTTTCGACGCGCGGCCGATGCGCTGTTGCTTCGGCAATCCACACTCAGCCGCTGTATTCAGCAGCTTGAGCACTCGATTGGTATGATGGTATTCGAACGATCAAGTGGAGGCCTACGGGCCACATCGGCGGGCCGCGATTTTCTTCGAACTGCTCGATCAATCCTGGAACAGATGGATTCGTTGGTGAAAAGTACACGCCACGCCGGCCGCGGTGAGGCCGGGCGACTGTCGGTCGGCTTCCATACATCGCTCTCCGCCGGGAATTTGCGTACAACGTTAGTGGACTACCAAAAGCGCTTCTCTCAGATAGATGTCTGTCTGAAGGAAAGTTCGCGGGTGCGTCTGGTAACCGCGCTCCGCAGTGGCGCGCTCGATATCGCAATCGTCACAGGAGATCTGCCGTTGCTGGCAAGTCAAGGCATGCCACTTTGGAGCGAGCGCATTTTGTTGGCGTTGCTGGAAGGACATCCATTGGCCGGTAAAGACGTCGTATATTGGACCGACCTCCGCGGCGAGACGGTGCTACTGAGTCAATATGATCCTGGCCGCGAGCTCGAGGATCTTCTGATGTCAAAGCTCGTCTCACCCGAAGACCGACCTAAAATTGCTCGTCACGATGTGAGTCGCGGTATTATCAAGAGTTTAATCGCCGCCGGCTTCGGCGTCAGCTTGGTAGCCGAATCGGACATCGGCGCAAACTTTTCTGGTCTGACCTATCGCGAACTCCGCGACGGAACTGGGCCGAGCCGAGTCGGCTTTTCAGCACATTGGAGATCGGATAATGACAATCCAGCACTGGCAAATTTCCTGAAGTTATTGGGGGAGCGCTATCCGCTGCCGGTCGATCGTGCTTGAGTTGTCCGCCGGATTTTTGCAAACGCACGATCCGTTGCCATAAACCGCGCCAACATGGGCGCAATCAGCTTTCCAGGATCAGAGATGGATTGCCCGGTTTCTCGCGCAAGCGTCTCGGCGTAAGCAAGCAGATCACGATGTACAGCTGCGGGGAGTTCGACAGTCAACTTCACCGACTTATCGTCAGTGATGGCGCCGAGTTTTAGTTTTGTCATGTGTATCTCCCCTACCCTTTGTAAGGTTCGAGCACGAGGTCACGATTGACGATCACACGGACCGGAAACCCCGGCCGGATCGTCAGAGTAGGCTGGATGTTGAGATTGCGCTGAACAACCTTCTGTCCTGTTTGATTCAAGCTGTCGCTGGACCCGCGGCGAAGCGCCTGGATGATATCGCCGTTGTTGCCGGTATCCGAGCCAGCCCCCAGTTCACTTCCAACACCGAGTAACGTGGAGAGAAGTGCCGCCCTGAACAAAGCACCCCAGTGATTGTCGACCTCATCCTCGATACCGGCATAACCGGCTGCGTCGGCGCCAGGCTGACGCTCTAGCACGATGGAACGCCCGTTCGGCATGATCAGGCGGGTCCAAACCAGCAGCACGCGTGACTGGCCGAACGAAACCTTACTGTCATAGGTGCCGATTAGTCGCGCCCCTTGCGGGATCAGAAGGAAGCGCCCGGTCGGGCTGTCATAGACATTCTCGGTTACCTGGGCTGTGATCTGGCCGGGCAGGTCCGAGCGGATGCCGGTAATGAGAGACGCCGGGATGACGTTGCCTGCCTGCACCACATAGGACGACGCCGGTGCGGCGACGCGATCCGGACTCGTCGTACGACGATCGATGGGGCCGTTGACGAAGGCAAGTTTCCGATCCTGACCATTCTGCGCAAATGCTTCGTCGCCTGTTGGCTGAGCCGTCTGGTTCGGGGCCGTAGGCGAAGCATCGGCCGAAGGCGGTTGCGCGGCAGGTGACGCCAGTTCGCGAATATTGGTGGAGGCGAACAGCCGGCTTAGGCGCGCCGCTTCGATTTCCTGGCTGACGCGTTGCTGCTCTGAATCGACCGTCGGTATCGTTGCCGAAGGAGCGTTTTGTGCATTCAGTATCGGCCGGCCGAGATCGCCCGGCAGCGCCGGTCCGAGCGGCGGGGCCTGGCGGGGAATGCCGGCATAGTCCCGCGGAAGACCAGTCAGACCGTCGGCGACATTGCGATGGTCGGTCGTGTACAGTTCAGCTGGTGCTGCCGAGCGGGACCGGTTGTTCTGCAGCGCCCACAGAACCGCCCCTGATATCGCAACCAACCCGATTGCAGCTCCGCCCGCTAACACCTTGCGGGACAGCCTCGTGACACGCGGACGTTCCGTGCGCAAACGCATCGATGCCACCTGGTCCGGTTCATTGTCGCTTCCCGGCCGAATGTCGGGCTCTGGCTCCAAGCTCACCGCGCCCTCCCGTCGGTGCGGCTGATCCGAACAGTCTGCTGATGCTCGGCACCCATGCGCAGCTCAGCCGCGGCGAACAGACGATCGACGATGTAGTAATTCTGCCGCACACGATAATTAACGAGTTGGCCGTCGCCTTCGGGGCCGATGACGAACAGCGGCGGAGCTTCTCCCTGCGCGATACCACTGGGCATCTCGATATAGACCTTGGAACCGTCATCGAATGCCGACAGCGGCCGCCAAGGCGGATTATCGCCCTCGATCGTATAGCGGAAACGCAATCGCGATATGTCCACGCCGGTCATGATTGGCGTCGCAGCATCGGCGCTCGCATTCTGACGGCGCAGCGCGATCAGCTGATCCTGTGGGTACTGCCACGACACCGAGGCCATGTAGGTTTTCTCGGCTGAGCGAATTTCTAAGAGATACGTCCGCCGGTCGGTGTTGATGACGAGATTGGAGACGAGATCAGGTCTCGTGGGTTTTACCAGGATGTGGATGCGCTTGGTGGGACCTGTTCCGCTCTCGGTATCGCCGATGATCCAGCGCACGGTATCCCCTGCTGCAACCGGACCGGAGCCGACAAGTTGCTCACCTTCCTGCAAGGCTACATCCGTCACCTGCCCCGGCGCGGCATAAACCTGATAGAGGGCTCCTGATGAAAACGGATATACCTGGACGGCATTGATGTAGCCATTGCGGGTCGGCTGCACGCGGGCCGCGGCATTGGCTTTTTCAACACGTTTTCGCGGATCGCCGGACTCCGGCTTCGAACGCGCTTCATGCAGTGGCTTGAGTTGGCCCGGAAGCGGCAACAGCTTGGGCAATTCGACCACTTCGACAGGCTTTGGCGGATCGCCCAGTTGCACAGCGGGCTGAGCCTCGTCGTCGTAGGAAATCTGCGGCGGCGGCTTTAGGGGGATGGCACAGCCGGCAAGCGTGGAGACGGAGAGAAGCAGAACCGGTAGTACGGCTTTGCCAACATAAGATGATCTCATTGCCCCAGTTCCTTCGACCAGTTGACGGCGTTGACGTAAACTCCAAGCGGATTCTTTCGCAGACGATCGGCATCGCGCGGCATATCGATCACGACGGTGAGGATTGCGGTCCAGCGCTCGGTTGCGCTCAGGCTGCCGTTCTCGTAGGCCCGCTGGATCCAGGCGATACGGAACGACGTCGGCGAAGCCCGGATGACGCTGGAGACCTCGATCGAGATCTGACGCTTACCGAGATTGGCGAAGGGATCGTTGGTGCGCGCATAGTCATTGAGCGCCGCTGCGCCGCGATCGGTGGTGAAATCATAAGCACGCAGCCAACCTTGGCGCAGCACGATGCCGTCTGTCGGCAGTCCACGCACGTCCTCTATGAAGCGCGCGAGGTGGAATGCAATCTGCGGATCGGTCGGCTGATAGCTGCTATCAGCGGGTGACACGGCCTGTGCCTGACCGACGTGGTCAACCTGCACCACCCACGGTGTCACGGTGCCGCGCACCGATTGCCAAACAAGGCCAGAAGCGAGACCACCGGACAACAGCAGACAGCCAAAAGCCATCAGCCGCCAATTACTGGCCTGAACCCTGGCGGAGCCGATGCGCTCGTCCCAAACTTGCGCTGCCTTCTGATAAGGAGTTTCGGGTTGCGGCGTGCGGCCGTAGCGCACGGAAGACCTTTTAAACATCAGCGTTCACCTTCGGAGAGATCTACAGAAGCCCCACCGCCACCATGATCGGCGGAGCGAACAGCATGGGTTGCCGCGGAGGCGCCGTGACTCACGGTCTGCGAGCGCTTCATGCGCGCCGCCCACGCAGGTGGCCCGCTAGCGGATGACGAATTGGTTGCCGCTGCGCTCTGACCGACGTCCGCGGCATTAGATGCCGCCGCGCCAGCAGTACGACGAAGCGAACCCGCGATACTTGAGGCTCCGGACTGCGCGAGGCCGGCAATACCGCCCGCGCGATAGGCAGCGGACGCACCGGCGGCAACTGATGCGCCACCGCGGGCCGCACCTGCGAGTGCTCCGCCTGCAGCGCCCGCAGCCATGGTCGCACCGGCTGCGCCTGCCGCGACGACTCCACCAGCCGCGAGGCCGGTTCCAATAGCCGCACCCGCACCGAGCTGCGGACCTCCGGAAACAATGCCATTGGCGATGCCGGGGCCGAAGATGCCGAGCCCCAACAGAGACAGTGCCGCGAGTACCATGGCCATGGCATCTTCGATGGTCGGCTGGTTGCCGGCGACGCCCGAGGTAAATTGCGAGAATAAGGTCGAACCGATGCCGACGATCACGGCCAGTACAAGTACCTTGACGCCCGACGAGATGACGTTGCCGAGCACGCGTTCGGCGGCAAACGCCGTCTTGCCGAACAAACCGAAGGGGATCAGAACGAAACCCGCAAGTGTTGTCAGCTTGAACTCAATAAGCGTGACGAAGAGCTGGATCGCCAGGATGAAGAACGCCAGCAGCACCACGATCCAGGCGAACAGCAGCACGACAATCTGCACGAAGTTCTCGAAAAAGCTGATGTAGCCCATCAGCCCGGAGATCGAGTCCAGGATCGGGCGTCCGGCATCGATTCCAACTTGCGCCACACGACCAGGCTTAAGGAAATCGGCAGCCGATAGGCTCGAACCGGACGCCTTGAGCCCGAGGCCGGAAAAGCTCTCGAAGATGATGCGGGCGAGACTATTCCAGTTGCCAATTAGGTAAGCGAACACACCAACGAACAGGGTCTTCTTCACCAGCCGCGCAATGATGTCGTCATCCCCGCCCCAACTCCAGAATATGGCTGCGAGGGTGATGTCGATGGCCGCCAACGTGGTGGCGAGGAACGCAACTTCTCCACTGAGCAGACCGAAACCTGAACCGATATAACGAGTGAAGACCTCGAGGAAACGATCGATGACACCGGTGCCTCCCATCATCTGACCTCACGCTGCGGCTGGTCGGCTTCGATCGGCGAGACCCGATCCTCAATCTTCCCTGAGATACTGGCTGCGGTCGGATCTGGCCCGGCAGGCGACGGTGTCGTTTTGGGCGACCCGAAGAACTGCCGACGATTCTCTGCCCAGACCCGGCGGCAGTTTTGGAGCGACGCGGTCGAATCCAACGTGACTGTCCGGCAGCGCACAAGTTCTGAGGCAAGTGCATCCGCCTCCTCGCGCTCGAGCGGCGCAATGCCGCCGGGGTCTTCGCCGCGGCGGCTATGGATGACAGCCCACGCGGCAATCAAGACGATGAAAGCTACCGCCGCGATCCGCGCAAAATGGCGAGGGGTGAGATAGCGGCTCATTAGTGGAACATCTGAACGGTGGTGGGTTGGTAGCCAACGCCAGGCGCAAGGAAGCGACGGAGTTGCTCCCTGCCCTGGTTTTGCGCGGTAATGCGCTGGGCGGCTTCCAGACTCTGCGCCCGGCCTTGGGCCGCGACGGTCGCGGTCAGATCCGCGAGTTGCTGTGCCTGCAGCGCAACCAGTTGGTTACCAGCCTGCATCGCCTGCAGCGCGCCAGTCGCCGATTGGCTCGACGTCACCAACGCCGACATCTGAGTGCGGTTGGTGTCGAGATTGCTGACCACGCCGGCCTGGACTCTCAACGCATCCTGAAAACCCGCGATCGAGGTCTGCCAGCGGGCTTGCGCATTTGATATGAGCGTCTGGTTAGAGGTTCCTGCCGAGGCTGGCGCATAGGTGGTCGAGAAGGCGTGGTCGATTTTCTGAACGTCGTAGGCGATCTGCTGAGCCTGGGTCAGGAGCTGCTGGGTACGTTGGATCGAGGATTGCAGTTGCTGCAGCGACGAATACGGCAGGGTCGTGAGATTCCTCGCCTGATTAATGAGCATCTGGGCTTGGTTTTGCAGCGAGGTGACCTGGTTGTTGATCTGCTGCAGCGCGCGAGCGGCGGTGAGCACATTTTGCGCGTAGTTGTTCGGGTCGAAGACGACGACCTGTGCCGTGGCAGGCGCTGCTACTGACGCAATCGAGAGTGCGGCGATACTCACTGCGGCGAGGTAACGGATACGAGTCACGACGAGCGCTCCGAAGTTGTGAGATTGGGAATGATGTCGGCGGCCCACCCGACACCACGATGGACAAGCCATGCGGCGACGAAACCGTTGCGGCCGTGTTCTGCGAAGATCCGCTCGATCGCGGCCTGGTCGGATTTGGCTGAAGCGGCCGTGAAAGCGAGCGCGATGTCGCCGAGCCCAAGCTCGAACAGGCGATTGCCACGCCGCGATTGGCAGTAATAGTCGCGCTTCGGCGTCGCGCGGGCGAGGATCTCGATCTGCCGATCGTTAAGACCGAAGCGGCGATAGATCGCTGTGATCTGCGGCTCGATCGCCCGCTCATTCGGCAGGAACAGACGCGTTGGGCAGCTCTCGATGATGGCGGGCGCGATCGCGGAGCCGTCGATATCAGACAGCGACTGGGTGGCGAAGATGACTGAGGCATTCTTCTTGCGCAGCGTCTTCAGCCATTCTCGCAGTTGTCCGGCAAAGCCTACGTCGTCGAGTGCGAGCCAACCTTCGTCGACAATCAGCAAGGTCGGCCGCCCGTCGAGCCGCCCTTCGATGAGATGAAAGAGATAGGCGAGCACCGCGGGCGCGGCACTCGTCCCGATCAGACCTTCGGTTTCAAAGGCCTGGACTTCGGCCTCTCCGAGACGCTCGGCCTCGGCATCGAGCAACCGGCCATAGGGTCCGCCGAGACAATACGGTTGCAGCGCACGCTTGAGCGTCTGCGATTGCAACAGCACCGACAGACCGGTCAACGTACGTTCGGCTGCCGGTGCTGATGCAAGCGATGTCAGAGCCGACCAGAGATGATCCTTCGCCTCCGGTGTGATGACGATCGTCTCGCGCGCGAGGATATTGGCGATCCATTCCGCCGCCCAAGCGCGTTCCGCGGCATCATCGATCAAGGCCAAAGGCTGGAGCGCGACGGGCTCGCTGGCGTCGTCCGACAGCGCGCCGCCGAGATCATGCCAATCGCCGCCCATGGCGAGTGCCGCAGCACGAATCGAACCACCGAAGTCAAAGGCAAAGACTTGGCTTCCCGGATAACGGCGGAACTGCAGTGCCATCAGCGCTAAAAGCACCGATTTGCCGGCGCCGGTCGGACCCACCACCAGCGTATGGCCGACGTCGCCGACATGCAGCGAAAATCGAAACGGGGTCGCCCCCTCGGTTCGCGCGAAAAACAATGCTGGCGCGCCAAAATGCTCGTCTCGCTCCGGGCCTGCCCAGACCGCGGAGAGCGGGATCATGTGGGCGAGATTCAGTGTCGAGATCGGCGGCTGGCGGACGTTGGCATAGGCGTGGCCCGGCAGGGATCCCAGCCAGGCTTCCACTGCGTTGACGCTCTCGGTCATGCAGGTGAAGTCGCGGCCCTGGATCACTTTCTCGACCAATCGCAGCTTTTCGTCAGCGGCGCGGGGGTCGTCGTCCCACACTGTTACGGTGGCGGTGACGAACGCCTGTCCGACCGCGTCGGATCCGAGTTCCTGCAACGCCGCGTCGGCATCCATGGCCTTGTTATGGGCGTCGGTGTCGAGCAAGGTAGACGCTTCGTTGGTCATCACCTCCTTCAGGATCGCGGCAATCGATTTGCGCTTGGCAAACCATTGCCGACGGATTTTCGTGAGCAACCTAGTCGCATCAGTTTTGTCGAGCATGATCGCGCGTGTTGACCAGCGATAGGCAAAGGCGAGCCGGTTGAGCTCGTCCAGAATCCCAGGGGTCGTGGCGGTCGGGAATCCGACTATCGTCAGCACCCGCAGATGGGATTGACCGAGCATCGGCTCGAGGCCGCCGATCAGGGGCTGGTCGGCCAGCACCGCGTCGAGATACATCGGAATTTCCGGCACGCGAACACGCTGGCGCTTGGTCGAAACAGTCGAATGCAGATAGGTCAGCGTTTCCTCGTCATCGAGCCATCCGATCTCGGGCATAAAGCCCTCGACGAGCCCAAGCACACGCTCGGTCCGGTCGACGAATCCACGTTGCACTTCGTGAGCATCCGCGTCTTCGCTGCGATCGCGCCCCTCGTAGAGGAATCGTTCGGCGCGCGCGGGGTCTTCTGGCGGAGGAAAATAGAGAAAGGTGAGGAAATAGCTCGATTCGTAATGCGAGCCCTCCTGCTCAAATTCAGCGCGACGCTCAACGTCAACCAGAGCGGATGCGACATCCGGAAAATGGCCTTCGGGATATTTGCTTGCGGGATGCCGCTGCGCCTCGACAAAGACCGCCCAGCCCGAACCGAGCCGGCGCAATGCGTTGTTCAAACGGCCGGCGACACCGACGAGTTCTGCCGGAACGGCGGAATCCAGGTCCGGCCCCCGAAACCTAGCAGTGCGCTGAAACGAGCCGTCCTTGTTGAGGACGATGCCCTCGTCGACCAAAGCAGCCCAAGGCAGGAAGTCCACGAGTTGGGCGGTCGAACGCCGATATTCCCTGAGGTTCATCATGGCTCAAACCCCCAAATAACTGGCGACACGGAGATGGCGGCGCACGACATCGACGAATTGCGGGTCGCGCTTTGTGGCCCACACCGCAGCGGCCTGACCGACGATCCCAAGCAAGAGCCCGGCGATCCACAGCCGCAGGCCGAGGCCGAGCGCCGCCGCCAAGGTACCGTTGAGGATCGCAACCGCACGCGGTGCCCCACCCAGCAGGATCGGCTCGGTCAAAGCGCGATGCACGGGCACGGTGAAGCCCGCGATGGGATCAACTTCATCCATCACACCGGCACTCCGCCGCCGAACGAGAAGAACGACAGGAAGAAGGAGCTCGCCGCGAACGCGATCGACAGACCGAACACAATCTGGATCAGGCGACGAAATCCTCCTGAGGTGTCGCCAAAAGCGAGCGTCAATCCGGTGACGATGATGATGATCACGGCCAGTATCTTGGCGACGGGCCCCTCGACCGATTGCAGAATCTGATTGAGCGGCTGCTCCCAGGGCATGTTGGAACCGGCGGCCCAGGCGGGAGTGGAGACGAGCATGTGAAGACAGGCGGCGGCGGCTAGAAAAATGCGGCGATGCAAGTATAAAGGTGATTGCGTCATGGCTGATCTCCCGCGGCGTGAAGGACGTAGTCACCGCCTTTGCCAAGCCCATCGACGCGAGCAAGCTCGACGAGGCGCCGATCGGATCCGCGACCTGCCAGCACGGCGATGAATTGGATTGTCTCGGCGATCAGCGCACGCGGAACCGTGACGACGGCCTCCTGGATCAATTGCTCCATCCGGCGGAGCGCGCCGAGTGCCGAACCAGCATGGATGGTGCCGATGCCGCCGGGATGGCCAGTGCCCCAAGCCTTCAGTAGGTCGAGCGCTTCCGCGCCTCTGACTTCACCGATCGGGATGCGATCCGGACGCAGGCGTAGCGAGGAGCGCACAAGATCGGAGAGCGAGGCGACACCGTCCTTGGTACGGAGTGCAACAAGATTGGGCGCCTTGCATTGCAGTTCGCGCGTATCCTCAATCAGCACAACCCGATCGGCGGTCTTTGCGACCTCCGCCAACAGCGCATTGGTGAGCGTAGTCTTGCCGGTGGAGGTACCGCCGGCGACGAGAATATTCCGGCGATCGGCGACGGCCGCGCGTAACGTCTCCGCTTGATGAGCGTTCATGATGCCCGCGGCGACATAGTCGCTGAGCGTGAATACGGCGACAGCGGGCTTGCGGATTGCGAAAGCCGGCGCTGCGACCACCGGCGGTAACAAACCTTCGAAACGCTCGCCGGTCTCAGGCAGCTCGGCCGATACCCGCGGCGAACCAGGATGCACCTCGGCACCGACGTGGTGCGCAACAAGCCGCACGATGCGCTCACCATCGCAGGGCGATAAACGCTCTCCGGTATCGATTAGCCCACCAGCCAGCCGATCGATCCAGAGCCGACCGTCCGGGTTGAGCATGACCTCCACGACAGAGGCGTCTTCTAGCCAAAGCGCGATGGCCGGGCCGAGCGCGGTACGCAACATGCGCGCGCCACGCGAGGTCGCCTCTTGATTGAGGTGATGGATTGCCACTTCTGTCCCCCGCCCGACGACCGCGAATTGCGGTCGTGATGTCGGGGATGATTAGAAAAGGCAGGATGGGCGACTGCGCAACAAGATCAGATTAGGCGTAGCGTTCTGGCGTAGAGAGACCGGTGAACGGCGAGATCGCTCATGAGGAGCCATCTGTTTGGTCGGACGTCCCGTTCTTGGGAACCACATCTTGCGAAATTTCCTGGACCAGGGTCTGCCCCTTCGCCAGCCGCCGCCCGAGCGCCTCGACAAAACCTTCGTAGCGCTCGCGGCCCTTGGCCTGGGCGGCCGGCTGCGCGGTATCAGGCAATGGCGGGGTGACGGTCAGCCAGAAGCGCACGAACAAAGCCAGTGCTTCGTTCGAGATGGTGACGTGGCGTTCCAGCCGCTCGAGCTGTCGCGTCAGCCGGTCGAGCCGGCGCCCAAGCGCGGCCTCCATCCGCTCGGAATTGTCCGGCGATAAATAGGAGGTGAGCGCGGTCTCAACCACAAGTGCCTGCGGGACGCGCTTACGGTTGGCGTAATCGGCGAGTTGCCCGGCGAGATCCGGCGGCAGACGAAATGTGTGTTTGGTTCGCATCGATCAGTCCCTAGAGGTCGATGCCGTCGCCAGGATCCATCGCAGCCTGGCGCGCCAGACCTCGAGCCTGCTGACGAAGTACGCGGGCACGTACGGCGTCATCATCGGGGTCTTCTTCTCCGAATACGAATTCCGGCGTGGGGCTAGCGCTGTCCGGCGCAATCTCCTCATGTTCCGGAAGTTCGGGCTCGCGGCGAATACCCGCATTTGCAGGATCGCCAATACGCGCCTTGCCTGGTGCATCGACGTCCCGACCGGCAGGAGCAGCTGCAGGAACAGGCAATTGGCTCCAGTCGTCTGACGGCGCTGCCCCGCTTTGCCCGCTTGCCATCTGTGGCGGCGCCAGTACGCGCTCGGTCAGTCTTGGATCTTCGAAGTAGCGCGCCTTCTTGGCCCGGATCGGAGGGATGCCGGATACCAGCACCAGTTCGTCAGCGGGCGGAAGCTGCATTACTTCGCCCGGCGTGAGCAGCGGTCGCGCCGTCTCCTGCCGCGAGACCATCAAATGACCAAGCCAAGGGCTAAGCCGATGGCCAGCATAGTTCTTCATCGCCCGCATCTCGGTTGCAGTTCCCAGCGCGTCCGAAACACGTTTGGCGGTGCGCTCGTCGTTAGTGGCAAAGGACACGCGCACATGGCAGTTGTCGAGGATCGAGTTGTTGGCTCCATAAGCCTTCTCGATCTGATTGAGGGACTGCGCGATCAAAAAACTCTTGAGGCCATAGCCGGCCATGAACGCTAGCGCCGACTCGAAGAAATCAAGCCGACCAAGTGCCGGAAATTCGTCGAGCATCAGCAACAACCGATGACGCCGCCCTTTTGCGTGCAGATCTTCTGTCAATCGCCGGCCGATCTGGTTAAGAATCAAACGCACCAATGGCTTGGTCCGGCTGATGTCGGACGGCGGCACGACGAGATAGAGGCTAGCGGGCCGGTCACCTTCAACGAGATCACGGATGCGCCAATCGCAATGGTGCGTCACCTTTGCGACCACAGGATCACGATAGAGCCCCAGGAATGACATGGCAGTCGAAAGCACGCCGGAGCGTTCGTTCTCGCTTTTGTTGAGAAGCTCGCGCGCCGCTGAGGCGATCACTGGATGCGGCCCCGCTTCGCCAAGATGCGCCGAAGTCATCATGGCCCGAAGCGTCACCTCGATCGGCCGTTTTGGGTCGGAAAGGAAGCTGGCAACACCGGCAAGTGTCTTGTCCGGTTCGGCGTAGAGGACATGGAGGATGGCGCCGACCAACAGAGCGTGGCTGGTCTTCTC
>JBAQER010000482.1:0-2630 GCA_049286845.1 Bradyrhizobium sp. | reverse complement strand
GTCGACAACGATGTGGAGGCGTCGGCCTATCGCGTGGATGGCAGTGTGGGCTTCAAGGACATTTTTCAAAACGGACGCGGACGGGTCACCTTCTACTGGCAGGACCTCGAGGCGGGGTATTCGGCCCCGGGCCAGGCCACCGCGCGGGACCTGACCCAATACGGCGGAACGGCGGAGATGCCGTTTACCGACCGTCTTAGCGCGCGGGCGAAGATGGACAAGAGTGAGCAGCAAGAAGGTCTGGAGACCGAAACCGCAGAGCTGAAACTCGACTACCGGATTGGTGAGCACTGGACCCTGGGCTCGGGTGTGCGTTACGACAGCCGCGAAGACAATTCGCCGGTGGTTCCCGCGACCCAGGAAGAGGGCGACCGGACGGATGCTGTGGTCCGGCTGCTGTACGATTCCAAAGCGCGATGGACGGCCTACGGTTTCGCTCAGGAAACGATTCAGGAAACCGGCAACCGTGAGGACAACGGCCGCATCGGCGCCGGCGGCAGCTTGCGTTTGACCGACCGGTTCAATGTCACCGGCGAAGTTTCCGAAGGAGACCTCGGGACGGGCGGCAAGCTCGGGACCGAATATCTATATTCCGACCGGACCACCATCTACAGCAATTACACCCTCGAGAACAACGAGCGGACAGACAACGGCCTGCTCGCCAGGCAGGGCAAAATGGCTTCCGGTTTCCGCACACGTTATTCGGACAGCGCCAGCGTCTACGCCGAAGAGCGGTATACCCACGGCGACATCCCGACGGGCCTGACGCATGCCGCCGGAGTAAAACTCGTGGTGTTCGACCGGGTCAATTTTGGCGCCAACATCGATCTGGGGACCCTCAAGGACCCCCAAACCGCGGCCGAGCTGGAAAGGAAGGCGCTGGGCGTGAGCGTCGGTTACGGGTTTGAGAAGCTGAAGCTCGCCAGCGCCGTGGAATATCGGGTCGACAACATCCAGCAGCCCGATACCAGCTTCTCCAAACGGACCTCCTGGCTGTTGAAAACCAGTGCGAAGTACCAACTGTCCGAGGACTGGCGGCTCACAGGCCAATTCCATTACGCCGTGAGTGACAGTTCCATGGGAGATTCTTATAGCGGCGACTATACGAAAGCGGTCCTGGGCTATGCGTATCGCCCCGTCCACAATGACCGCCTGAACGCGCTGCTCAAGTACACCTACTTCTACAATGTTCCGGCGGCCGACCAGGTGACCAACGCCGGTGCGGCGTCCGACTATATCCAGCGCAGTCACATCGGATCCGTGGATGTCATGTATGACCTGGCGCACCGTTGGACCGTGGGGGGCAAGTACGCCTACCGCCTTGGCCAGGTGGCCATGGATCGAATGAATCGGGAGTTCTTCGACAGCCGGGCCAACCTGTACGTGCTGCGCGCAGACTGGCACTTCGTCCACCGGTGGGACGCAATGGTCGAGGTGCGCAGGCTTGACCTGCCCGACGCGGACGACAGCCGCAGCGGGGTGCTGGTGGGGATGTACCGCCATGTGGGCAATCATATCAAGGCGGGAGTCGGCTATAACTTCAGCGATTTCTCGGATGACCTGACCCAACTGGATTACAGGCACCAGGGTCTGTTCGTCAATCTGGTCGCGAAGTATTAGAGGATGTGAGGAGGACAACATGTTTCACTGGCAGAGAGTGGCCATTTCAGGGATTTCAGTGCTTCTCTTGAGCGCCGCCGCGTACGGGCAGGAAATCTCCAAGGAGCAGATAAAGGGCCTGGACGAGCAGGTTCAGGAGATCAAGAGCGATGCCCTGGGCATCGCGGCGGAACTGAACCAGCTTGAAGAGAAACTGCTGTTTCCGTCCAACACGCAGGTCGCGGTATTCGTATCACTGGCCGGCCGCGAGGCCTTCCGTCTCGACTCGGTCGAGATCCAGCTGGACGGCACGCCGGTTGCCCATCACCTTTACACCTTCAAGGAGCTCGAAGCCTTGCAGAACGGGGGGGTGCAGCGCATCTATACCGGCAATGTCCGGTCAGGCGCACACAACCTCCAGGTCTCCGTCATCGGCAAAACCGGCGGCGGCGCCGATTTCCGGAAAGAGGAGCGCTTCACGGTCAATAAGGGTGTGGGCCCCAGGATCGTGGAGATGTCTCTGGCCGCCCAAGGCATTACCCTTACCGAAAGGTAGAGCATGAACAGGCTGTTTGCCATATTGACGATTCTGATGTTCTCCGCGCCTTCGGTGTTCGCCGGTGCGTCCGCCCCGAAGGAGCTGAAGGACCTCCATTTCGGAGAGGCCCTCTATTACGCCTTTCAAGGGGACTGGTTCGGCGCCATCGCCAGGCTCGACACCGAGCTCATGCAGCACTACGGGGTAGACGAGCCCGAACGCGACACCCTTCATTACCATGTCAACCAGGCGAAGTTCGACGTGGGTGATTTCGAATTGGCATACAGGATGCACCAACGCGCCGGGCGCGCCATCACGGCGGTCATCGAGGGCAACGTCGAGGAGCCGGTCCGCAACGAGGCCATTTTCCGCCTGGCGCGGATCTACTTCCAGAAGGACCAGCCGGTCAATGCCCTGTACGCGGTGGAGCGCATCCGTGGGGCCGTTCCGCCGGAAATCCGCGATGACCTGGAATTCCTGCGCTCCCAGATCC
>JBAQER010000481.1:0-1597 GCA_049286845.1 Bradyrhizobium sp. | reverse complement strand
AGCATGGCTACCGCTGGCAGGGCGACGTGCTGGATGCAGATCTGCCCTATGTGCAGAAGTTTCCCGAGGGCGACCTGGTTGCCATACCCCTGTCCATCGAATTCAACGATTTATCCCATTCGATGCGCTTTGGGCGCACACCACAGCAATTCATCGACTGCTTCAATCAGGCGCTGCCGCATCTGCTCGCCGCGAAAGACGATACGGTGATCGTCGATGTTCTGGTGCATACCCACTGTTACGGCCGGCCGGCTTGTGCCTGGGCCTATGGCGAGATCGCCAAGCTGTGCGCAAAGCGAGACGACATCTGGATCACGACACGCGGACAAATTGCAGAACATTTGCTGGCTGCTCTTAGCTAGCCGGATCAGACATCCGGCTTGCCTGTAAACCGATTCCAACCATTTGACGGGAACGCATTTATGCTGATTAACTGGGACAAATTGCCTCGCGTTGAAGGCATGCGTGCTGGTACGAGCCGCGCTGGCATTTGTGCCGAGAAGATGTCAGCTGTGTTGGTGAAGACATCACCCTCGGCGGAGTTTGACGGAAAGACGCATTGGCACGATAACGAGCAATTGCTGGTGATGGTGTCAGGGACAATACGGCTGCGCATCGATGACAAGGAATTCGAAGCCAAGCAGGGTGACATGGTGTTCTTCCCCCCGGGCTCCAGTCACGCCGCGGTCGGGGTAGGGCCCGAGGGCGCCGTTTATTACGAGATTTTCGCGCCGGCAAGACCAGATCAGCTGCCAGGTTGGATTGGGCCTTCTATATTGAGATTCGACCAAAAGCAAGAAGGCTGATCGACGGCGATCTGTGAATTTGACGAACGACAACTTAAACCCAAAGGAGAGAACGCTCATGATCACCCTACGCAGTGTAGTCATTGCCGCCGCGGCGGCGACCCTCGGCCTCGCTTTCGGCGGCGCGTACGCGCAGTCGAAACATGTCATCAAGATCGGCTGGACCTCGGCCGACGCGCCGCAAGACCCTTATGCCACGGGCGCGCGCTTGTTCAAGCAAGCGGTTGAGCGGCAGTCCAACGGGCGCATAGAGGTGCGGCTTTTTCCCAACCGGCAGCTCGGCGACGAGAAGCCGATGCTGGAGGGCCTGCGCTTCGGCACGCTCGATGCGGCGGTGATCACGAACGCGGTGGTGGCGCAGATCGAACCCGCGTTCCAGGTCAACGACCTGCCGTTTCTGTACTCGAACGAGGCGCAGGCGCACAAGGTGCTCGACGGCAAGGTAGGCCAGATGCTGGCGAAGAAGCTCGAATCCAAGGGCATCATCGCGCTCGGCTTCATGGAAGGAGGCTTTCGCCACATGATCAACAACGTGCGGCCGGTGACCAAGCCTGAGGACGTCAAGGGGGTAAAGTACCGCGTGATGCAGAACCCGGTCTACATCGACATGTTCGCTTCGCTGGGCGGCAGCGCCGTGCCCATGGCATGGGGCGAAACCTTCACCGCTGTGCAGCAGGGCACCATAGACGGTCTGGAGATCCCGATCGCGGTAATCGATTCGAGCAAATACGACGAGGTCACCAAGTATCTGTCCCTCACCAACCACACCTATTCCATGATCGCGCTGATGA
>JBAQER010000480.1:0-3718 GCA_049286845.1 Bradyrhizobium sp. | reverse complement strand
ATGGAAAATGACCCGCAAATCCCTGATTTCGATCAGCGGGCCCTCGGTCATTTCCGGCCTGAAATCGCCGCTTCGATCCCGGCGTCGATGGTCGCGCGATCAGTGATCCCGGCCGGATTCTCGCGGGTGGGGAGGAACGGGCGGAAATGCACCCAGCGCTCGCGGCTGACCGCTTCCAGCCGTTCGAGCTCGGCCAGCGGGTCAGCATGGTCGTCGACGCGCAGGTCGAGCGCGGACCATTCTTCCTCGCCGTGGATCAGAAGTGCCGCCGATTGCTTGCCGCGCTTGTCGCCGCCGGCGGCTTCGCCTGATCGCATCGCCGCGATCAGGCGCTGCGCGAACGGCAGGTCGTTGCCCGCGAGATAAGCCTGCGCGGTGTCGTCCAGCACGCTCGAGCCCGCCAGCATGTTGCCGGCAATCGAAAAACCGTCGCCCTCGAGGTGCCCGCACCAGTCGACGCATTCGCCTCCAGTATGGGAAGCGATGCGGCCCTTCGCGTCCATGATGTGAAGCTGCCGGGTCGCGTGTCCGGTGTCCGCCGCAATCAGGGTATCGACGACCTCGCGCGGCGAGCGTCCCTCGCGCAGCAGTCTTAGACCGTCGATACCGTAATAGGGATTGACCAGCGCTTGGGTGGCGACGCCGCCGACCCCGGCTGCGATATGCGGCACGAGCGCGCCGACCGCGAAGAATTTGGTCGCGACCGCGACACCGAACTGGCCGGTTGCTTGGTCTCGGGCGATGATCGACCAGGTCATCTCAAACCTACCGTCCGGCCGCGTAGCCCTGCATGCCCCGGGGATTGGCGGCGGCGCGGCGGCGGCGGCCGACCTTCGAGGCGGCAGTGAGGCGGCCCTCCGACCAGTCGGGTCCGGTCTCCACGATATGGCCGCGGCTCTCCAGGGTATCGACGGTTGATTTCGGCACGCGGTTCTCGACCACAAGTACGCCGGGCCGCGAGGTGCGCGGCCAGAACGAAATCGGGAAATGCTCGGAATGCCAGGCCGGCGCGTCGATCGCTTCCTGCAGGTTCATGTTGGCGTGAACATGCCGAAGGAAAAACTGCGTGGTCCACTGGTCCTGCTGGTCGCCGCCGGGCGAGCCCCAGGCCATGTACGGCTCGCCGTCGCGCAGGCACATGGTCGGTGAGAGCGTGGTGCGCGGGCGCTTGCCCGGCGCCAATGCGGCCGGGTGATCTTCTTCTAGCCAGAACATCTGTGCTCGACTGCCAAGGCAGAAGCCGAGTTCGGGAATGACCGGCGACGACTGCAGCCAGCCGCCGGACGGCGTCGCCGAGATCATGTTGCCGGCCTGGTCGATGATGTCGAAATGCACGGTGTCGCCGCGCACTTCGCCGAAGCGGCCGACGGTCGGCTCGCCCGCGCCCATGGCGCCGACCGCCTCGCGATGGCCTTCCGCGCGGCGCAGCTTGACGACAGAGCCAAAGCCTTCGACCGAGCCGGGGACGAAGTCGAGCGAGGCTTTGTCCCTCGAGATCAGCTTGCGGCGCTCGTCGTTATAGGCATCCGACAGCAGCGTGCTGATCGGAATTTCGTTGAAGTCCGGATCGCCGTAGAATTTCTCGCGGTCGGCGAAGGCCAATTTGGCGGCTTCGACCTGCAGGTGAATGAATTCGGGCCCCGCGGGATCGAGCCCGTCGAGTTCGAATCCCTTCAACAGCGCGAGCTGCTGCAGCATCACCGGACCCTGGCTCCAGACGCCGGCCTTGCAGACGGTGTAGCGGCCATAGTCGTAGGTCAGTGGCGCTTCGACCGTTGCCTGCCAACGCGCCATGTCGTCGGCGCGCAGCACGCCGCGATGCGGCGAACCGCTGACGTCTATGATGTCTTGCGTGCGGCAGAATTTGTCGATCGCTTCCGCGACGAAGCCATGCGACCACGCCCTTCGCGCCGCCTCGATCTGTGCGACTCGGTCCGAGCCGGCGCTTTCGGCTTCCTTCAGGATGCGGGCATAGGTCTCGGAAAGCCTCTTGTTGGTGAAGAGCGTGCCGGGGACCGGTACTTCGTTGTTGGGCAGATAGACCGCGGCCGACGTAGTCCAATGATTGCGGAACAATTGTTCGACCGTCTTGATCGTCGCCGACGCCCGCTCCACCAGCGGGTAGCCGTCACGTGCATAAACAATCGCCGGCTCCAGCACGTCGCGCAGCCGCAAGCTGCCGTAATCGCGCAGCAGCAGCATCCAGGATTCGAAGGTGCCGGGCACGCAGGCGGCCAAAAGACCGGTGCCGGGCACCATTTCGAGGCCCTCGCTGCGGTAGTGTGCGATGGTGGCGCCTGCTGGCGCGGGACCCTGGCCGCAGATCACCTCGGTGCGGCCGCGCCTGGCGTCGTGGACGATGACCGGAACGTCGCCGCCCGGACCGTTCAGATGCGGTTCCACCACCTGCAGGGTGAACGCGGTGGCGACGCCGGCGTCGAACGCATTGCCGCCCCTCTCCAGCGTGGCCATCCCGACCGCGGTGGCGATCCAGTGGGTGGAGGTCACGACCCCGAACGTGCCTTCGATTTCCGGCCGGGTGGTGAAGGGATCGGGATTGATTTTGCTCATGGGAAACCATCATTGCGCGACGCCGCGCGCACTTGATCACAGCTACGGCTGCCTGCCAACCGGCGCCGGACGCAGTGCTGCCGCCTGCGATCAGGCCGATACGGCGGCGTCGGCCGGATTGTTGACGGCGTGGCAGGCGACGCCGTCGATCAGCGCCGGCGCCTGTTTGCGGCAGAGGTCGAACGCCAGCGGACAGCGCGGGTTGAAGGCGCAGCCGGGCGGCGGGTCGATCGGGTTGGGGATTTCGCCCTGGACCGGAATGCGCTGGCGGCCGGACATCGCCAGATCCGGCACCGCGCCCAGCAGCATCCTGGTGTAGGGCATGCGCGGGTTGCTGAACAGTTCGCGGCCCTCCGCGATCTCGACGATGCGGCCGAGATACATCACGCCGATGCGGCTCGCCATGTGCCGGACCACGGCGAGGTTATGGCTGATGAAGAGGTAGGTGAGGCCGAACTTGTCCTGCAGGTCGCGCATCAGGTTGAGGATCTGCGCCTGCACGGAGACGTCGAGCGCGGAGGTCGGCTCGTCGCAGACGATGAATTCGGCCTCTGACGCCAGCGCGCGCGCGATTGCGATCCGCTGCCGCTGCCCGCCGGAAAATTCGTGCGGATATTTCCAGCCGTCGTCGGCGTGCAGGCCGACCAGGCTTAACAGCTCGCCGACGCGCGCCTGGATGTTGCGCTCGCCCTGGATCAGGTCGAAGGCGCGGATCGGCTCGGCGACGATGGCGTCGACCCGGAAGCGCGGGTTCAGGCTGGCATAGGGATCCTGGAAGATCATCTGGATGCGCCGGCGCAGCTGCTGGCGCGCCTGCAATTGCCTGGCATCGCTCATCGAGACGCCGTCGATGATCACCTCGCCGGAACTCGGCGGCAGCAGTCCGACCACCATCCGGGCGACCGTGGTCTTGCCGGAGCCGGACTCGCCGACCAGGGCAAAAGTCTCGCCGCGCTTGATATCGAAGGTGACGCCGTCGACCGCTTTCAGAAATTCCAGCTGGCCGCCTTCGAGCACCCGGTTGAGCCAGGGTTTCGACACGTCGAACACGCGGCGCAGATTCCTGACGTCGATGAAGGGGGCCGAGGTCATGCCGCGGTTTCCGTCGCGGCGGTGTCGTAGAGATGGCAGGCCACGGCCTGGGAGC
>JBAQER010000479.1:0-14744 GCA_049286845.1 Bradyrhizobium sp. | reverse complement strand
CGTCCATTGCCCGGAACCGAACATGCCGACCCCGCTGGGGCCGCGCTTCTTCAGCGCCACCTTGTATTTCTCCGCCATGACGTCGAAGGCTTCATCCCACGACACCGGCGTGAACTCTCCGTTCTTGTCGTATTTGCCGCCCGTCTTGCGCAGCATCGGCTTGGTGAGGCGGTCGTGGCCGTACATGATCTTGGAAAGGAAATAGCCCTTCACGCAGTTCAGTCCGCGATTGACCTCCGACTTGATGTCGCCGTGGGTTGCGACCACGCGGTTGTCCTTGGTCGCCACCATGACGCTGCATCCGGTGCCGCAGAACCGGCACGCCGCCTTGTCCCACTTCAACTCGTTGGCGGCGCGTTCGGTGACCAGATTGGCTGCCGCCGCCGGCGCCATTCCACCCGCCAGCGCCGCCATCGCGGCGGCCTCCAGCTTCAGAACCTGGCGGCGATCGAGTTTGGGCGAGGTCATGGCAATTCTCCCGACGTCAGATTTTTCGTTTGAGCATGATCTTCCGAAAACCGGTTCCGGCTCTTCGGGATCATGCGCTGTGTCAGCTTGCGTCGATGGCGTGAAAGACGAGTGAGGCGGTGTAGACGTCGGGCAGCAGCGCGATGGTGTTGAGGGTCGATCCGAGCGCGCCGGCATCGGGCGCATCGACCACGACGACCAGCTTGCCCTTGGGATCGCGGCCGTAGATCTCGCATCCGGCCAGCGCCACGATGGCGGCTTCGACGCTGATGAGACTCTCTGGCCGGGCCTGGACCAGAATGCTCGCGATCTCGCCGCCGGGCGGCGCGACCACCTGGTCCGCTCTGAGCAGACGGCCCGTGATGAGGGCCCGACGATCGATTGCGGTGTGAGGTCTGGCCAAGATGATATTCCTTGAAAGAGCTGGACTTAACGCGCGGGAGGGCCGGGGGGACCGGCCAGCATTTGATAGACCCATACCGCGAGCCCGTAGCCGCCGACGGTCGCGACCGCCGCGGCCGGCATCAGCACTGCGGTCAGGAACAGGAATGCAAAGATTTCCATGCGCCGGCGGCGCGGTCGTCCACTCGTGTCGTCGCCTGCGGCCGACATGCTGCGTCTCACTTGAAAATGATGATGATTGGCGGCATCCGGGCCGTACCTTGGATCAACGTTGAGCCTCGAATCAGATAGCGCGCCTTGATCTCAGTCAATCATAGCATGCCTTGCCCGCCTTCCGGCGCGACCTAACGTCCCTTCCTACAGATCCTTCCGCCATGCGGAATTGGCGTGACGGTGGACTCGGCTCCCGAGGCTATTACAATATCGCCAACAACAAGCCGGTCCTGGGAGCGACGCCATGAAATTCGGCATCTTCTATGAGCTGCAATTGCCGCGCCCATGGCAAGCCGGCGACGAACTCAGGCTCTACCAGGACGCGCTGACGCAACTGGAGACCGCCGACAGGCTCGGCTACCATCATGCCTGGGTGGTCGAGCATCATTTCCTGGAAGAATATTCGCATTCGCCGTCGCCGGAATCGTTTCTCGCCGCCGCTTCCCAGCGCACCAGGAATATCCGGCTCGGGCACGGCATCTTCCAGCTCACCACCAATCACCCCGCGCGCGTCGCCGAGCGCGTCGCGGTGCTCGATCTCCTCAGCAACGGCCGCGTCGAATTCGGCATGGGCGAGAGCGCCTCGATCACCGAGCTGACACCGTTCGGCCGCGACATGGAGACCAAGAAGGAAGTGTTCGAGGAAGCCGTCCGCGCCATCTTCCCGATGTTCAAGGACGGCGGCAGCGAGCATCACGGCAGGTATTTCGACATTCCCCTGCGCAACGTGGTGCCCAAACCCGTGCAGAAGCCGCATCCGCCGCTTTGGATGGCGTGCTCGCAGTTGCCGACCATCGAGCGCGCCGGCCAGAACGGGTTCGGCGCGCTCGGCTTTCAGTTCGTCAGCGCCGATGCCGCGCACGCCTGGGTGCACGCCTATTACAATGCGATCACCAAGCGGCTGAAGAAGCTCGCCGACTACGAGATCAATCCGAACATGGCGCTGGTTTCGTTCTTCATGTGCGCGAATACCGACGAGGAGGCCCGTGCGCGCGCCGATGGCGCCACCTTCTTTCAGTTTGCGCTGCGCTTTTACGGCGCGTCGCAGAACCGGCAGCGCCCCGATCCCGGCACCGTCAACATGTGGGACGAATACAACAAGTGGAAGCGCGACAATCCGGAGGCGCAGGAGGCGGCATTGCGCGGCGGCCTGATCGGATCGCCCGAAACTCTCCGGAAGAAACTGCGCCGGTTCCGCAGTTCGCACATCGACCAGGTGATCCTGCTCAACCAGGCCGGCAAGAATAGCCACGAGCACATCTGCGAATCCCTGGAACTGTTCGCTCGCGAAGTGATGCCGGAATTCCGCGAGGATCCCGAGCACGACGCCTGGAAGAAAGGCGTGATGAGCGGCGCGATCCAGCTCGAGGAGATCGACACCGAAGCGTTTAAGGACCGCTACGGCAAGCTGGCGGTGAACGTCGGCAAGCCGGCCACGGCGGCGGCGGAATAGCCCAAGTCATCTGCCACAGAGATGAAGTCATTCGCCGCTTCTCGCGGCGGATCATAAATCTTGCGCACTTCATTTTATCTTTGAAACAACAATCCGGAAAAACCGGCGTAGCGTTTTGGTTTCGCGATCTCGCGTCGCAAACACAAAACGGAGCAAAGCCAGGACATGTTACAAACCAGACGGACCCTCATCGCCGGCGTTGTGCTGGCCTTGCTGGGGTCGATGGGCATCGCCTCATCGCCTGTCGCCGCACAGGGTAAGCCGACCGAAATCCGCATCGGCACGCAGAAGGGCGGTTTCTTTCCGGCAGTGCGGCAGCGCCACACGGTGGAGGACGCATTCAAGCCGCTCGGCATCGAGATCAAGTGGATCGACTTCCAATTCGGTCCGCCGCTTCTTGAGGCAATCAACGTCGGTGCCGTCGATTTCGGCTTTGTCGGCGATTCGCCGCCGATCTTCGCACAGGCGGGCGGCGCCAGGATTCGCTACGTGGCGGCGGTCAAATCGGACGGCAACACGCAGGCGATCATCGTCCCGCAGGATTCGCCGATCAAGACGCTGGTCGATCTCAAGGGCAAGCGCATCGCCTTCGGCAAGGGATCGAGCGCGCACAATCTGCTCGTCGCCGCGTTGGAGAAGGGCGGACTTGCCTGGAGCGACATCTCGCCCGCACCACTCGCGCCAGCGGACGCGACCGCGGCCTTTGTCAAAGGCTCGGTCGATGCCTGGTCGATCTGGGATCCCTATCTCGCACTCGCGGAACTCAAGCAGAAGGCGCGCGTGATCGCCTTCGACAAGGACGTGCACAAGCCCAATGCCTTCTACATCGCGTGGACGGATTTCGTGGAGAAATATCCCTCGCTGGTTGCAAAGCTCAACAGCGTGTTCGCATCGGAAGGACAGTGGGCCGATCTCCATCACGAGGAGGTCGCCAAGGCCCAGGCGGAGGCAACCGGCGTCGACATCGAAGCCATCAGGCATTTTGTCGGCCGCTCGAACTACCGCGTCGTCCCGCTCGACAACGAGGTCATCAAGAGCCAGCAGGCGATTGCCGATCGTTTTGCACGCCTCGGCTTGATCCCGAAGCCGGTCAACGTCTCCGACGTCGTCTGGAAATGGACACCCGGCTCCTGAAATTGGCGCAATTGAAAGGAATGACAAATGAGCTTCTACCGGGATTTCAACGACAAGATTGCGATCGAGGCCTGGAATGGCGAAAGGCGCCAGCCTTACGAAACCATCGGGGTCAAACAGCTCTCGCCGACGGTCGGCGCCGAGATATCCGGCGTCGATCTTTCGAAGGATATTTCCGACGTTCAATTCGCGGAAATCCGCCGCGCGCTCGACGAGAACCTTGCAATCGTCTTCCGCGACCAGGACATTTCGCGCGAGCACCACAAGCGGTTCGGCCTGCGCTTCGGCAAGTCCCTGCACCGGCATGAACTCGCCGCCACGCGCTTCAGCCATGACGGCCCGTTCGACCCTGAATTTCTGTCATGGAAAACCGGCCGGGATTCGCGTTTCACCGCGGGCGACGGCTGGCATCCCGATGTGTCCTGCGACCCCAGTCCGATCGCGGTCTCGCTGCTGCGCGTAACCAAGACGCCGCCGCTTGGCGGCGACACCGCCTTCGCCAACATGTATCTTGCCTATGAGTTTCTGTCAGACCCGCTCAAGCGCCTGCTCGACGGGCTGACGGCGATCCACGACGGCTCGCTGGCGTGGACGGCGGGCTATGGCGCGAAGCCGGATCCCGGCAAGACCTATCCGCAGTCAGAGCATCCCGTGGTGGCGACCCATCCGCGAACGGGCCGGAAGTTTCTCTATGTGAACGCGTCGTTCACCTCCCACATCGTGCAGCTCACGCGCCGGGAAAGCGACGCGCTCCTCCAGCTCCTGTTCCGCCACGTCGAAGGCCAGCTCGCGCTGCAGACGCGTGTGCACTGGCAACCGCATTCGTTGCTGGTGTGGGACAACTGGGCGAGCCAGCATCATGCCGTGTGGGATTATTACCCGGAAGAGCGCTGGGGCGAGCGTGTCTCGGTCGTGACCGGCGAAGCGCCGCAGGCCCGTCTCGATCTGAGCGTCGCGGCGGAGTAGCCGCCGGCTCGGCGGGCGCTGCTTGTTGAACCCGGTAATTGCGCCGCTCAGCCTTGCAGCGCCGCCAGCAACTCGTCGGGCCGCTCGACCATCATCATGTGGCCGGCGCCCGACAGCACCACGGTGCGTGAATTCGCAAGTGCTGCGGCCAGTGCCTTGCCGGCCCTTGCCGGTGTCATCATGTCGCGCTCGCCGAGAATGAGCGTGGCAGGCACCGTGACCTTGGCGGCGGCGGCGAGCGCGCCCTGATAGGCGTTGCAGGCGGAAAGGTCGTTGAACAGCACGCCGGGCCGGCATTGTTCGAGCACCCGCTGGGCGCCATAATGCATCCACAGGCCGGGCGCGAGGCTGCCGCCGAGTTCGGCCTGATGGCCGAGACCCCAGATCGAGACCATGTCGACCGCATCATGGTCGTTGGCTTCGGCGGCCTTGAGCAGGTCGGGACCCACGGTCATGGTGGCCGCCGTGCCGATCAGGCTTAGCCCGGAGACTTTGGCCGGGTGCCGCGCCGCGGTTTCGAGCGCAATAAGCGAGCCCATGGAATGTCCAACCAGTCGCGCCTTGGGCACGCCGGCCGCATCGAGCAATGCGGCGGTCCAGTCGGCCATGCCGGAGATGGTCGGTAGCGGCGCGCCGCCCGAGCGGCCATGGCCCGGTAGGTCCGGCGCCAGCACGCCGAAGCCGTGGTGCGCGAACCACCTCGAATGCAGGGCCCAGTTGGTGTGATCGAAGCCGGCGCCGTGCAGCAGCACGATGGCAGGCAGGGACTTGTCGAATTCCCGGCCGCCGGTGGCGACGAAGGTATCAATGCCGTTCACGGACAGTTGCATGGCTCAAGCCTTCTGCGAAATACGGAGCGCCTGGCCGAGGTCGTCGATGATGTCGGCGGCGGATTCGATGCCGACCGACAGCCGCACCAGCTCCTCGCCGACTCCTGCGGCCTTCAGTTGCGCGGCATCCATCTGCTGATGGGTGGTGCTGGCGGGGTGAATGACCAGGGTCTTGGCGTCGCCGACATTGGCGAGGTGGCTGATCATGCGAAGCGTCTCGATGAATTTCCTGCCGGCGGCCCGGCCGCCCTTGATGCCGAAGCTGACGATCGACCCGGCGCCGTGCGGCAGCAGGCGTTTGGCCAATTCATGGTCGGGATGATTTTCCAGCGACGGATGCAGCACCCACGCCACCGCCTTGTTGGCGGCCAGCGCCTCGAGCACGGCATGGGTATTGGCCATGTGGCGGTCCATGCGGACGCCGAGTGTCTCGACGCCCTGCAGCAGCTGGAAGGCGTTGGTCGGCGACAGGCAGGCGCCGAAGTCGCGCAGGCCTTCGGTGCGCGCCCGCATGATGAAGGCGGCCTGGCCGAACTGCTCGTCGAAGACGATGCCGTGATAGCCGGCATAGGGTTCGGTCAGCACCGGAAACTTGCCGGACGCCCGCCAGTCGAACCGGCCGCCGTCGACGATCACGCCGCCGATGGCGATGCCGTGGCCGCCGATCCATTTGGTCGCCGAGTTCATCACGATGTCGGCGCCGAGCTCGATCGGCCGGCTGAGATAGGGCGTCGCGAAGGTATTGTCGATCAGGAGCGGAATTTTCGCGTCATGCGCGATTTGCGCGACGGCGGGGATGTCCAGCACTTCGAGGCCGGGATTGCCGATGGTCTCGCCGATGACGAGGCGCGTATTGGGCCGGATCGCCGAACGGAACTCGTCCAGCGCGCGCGGCTTGACGAAGGTTGTGGTGATGCCGAAGCGCGGCAGCGTGTGCGCGAGCAGGTTGATGGTGCCGCCATAGAGCGAGGCGGAGGCGACGATGTGGTCGCCGGCATTGAGCAGCGTCGAGATCGCCAGATGCATCGCCGCCATGCCGCTCGCGGTGCAGATCGCGCCGACCCCGCTTTCCAGCGCGGCCAGCCGCTCTTCCAGCACCGCCGTGGTCGGGTTCGAAATCCTCGTATAGATGTGGCCGGCACGTTCAAGGTTGAACAGCGCCGCGGCGTGCTCGGAATCCTGGAACACATACGAGGTGGTCTGATAGATCGGGACCGCGCGTGCGCCAGTGACGGGATCCGGGTGCTGGCCGGCATGCAGGCTCAGGGTCTCGAAGGCGGGCGGTTTGGGTGCGGCCATGGCGATCTCGAAAACGGTGCGGTTTGCCGGTTATCCCGGACGGCAGCAGGATGTGCCACAAAAAGTCAGGGATTGTTAGCCCCCGGAGTGGTGCTACCCGACTTTCCTGCTGGCGCGTGCCCGGTTCGGCGAAAATTATTCCGTCTGCGGCGCGGTCGGCGGTTCGATCCTTTGCGACCGCCCGGATCTGCTCCAATCAATGGCATTCGAGTCGCGACTTGATGCAGATTGCGTTGCACCGCCGACTTCATGGTGAACAAATTTTCGCGATGCGCGCGTCAAGAAAAATGCGTCGCGGCAGAACATGATCCGGCAATAAATCCATCGCCGCGCGGCCGATGGGCAGTGCCGTCATTGCTATTTTTGCGGAGCACTCGACACGCCCCGAGAGCGGCACCATCATCTCTCGCATCGAATGATCGCGCACGGTCCGCGGCATTTTCATCAGGAGATCGCAATGAAGCGTCGTGAATTCTTGAAACTGTCTTTGGGAACGGCAGCAGCCGCTGCGCTGTCGCGCGAGGTGCAGGCGCAGACTGGAATCAAGGAAATCCGCGTCGGCTATCAGAAGAACGGCGTGCTGGTGATCGCGCGGCAACAGGCCGCGCTCGAGAAACATTTTTCGCCGCGCGGCATCGAGGTGAAGTGGGTCGAGTTCTCTTCCGGCCCGCCGATGCTGGAGGCCATGAATGTCGGCAGCGTCGACTATGGCGCGGTTGGCGATTCCCCGCCGATCTTTGCGCAGGCGGCGGGCGCAGCCATCGTCTATGCCGCGGGTCAGCCGATCACCAACGGACAGGGCATCCTGGTTCCGGCCACTTCCGGCATTCGCAGTATTGCGGATCTGAAGGGCAAACGGGTCGGCTTCACCAAGGGATCCAGCGCCCACAATGTCGTGGTGCAGACACTCGAAAAGGCCGGTCTCACCTATGCCGACATCATCCCGGTCTATCTGACGCCGCCGGACGCCGGCCCGGCTTTCGCCAATGGCAGTATCGACGCCTGGTCGATCTGGGATCCGTATTTCGCGATCGGCGAAACCAGGCAGAATGGCCGCATCCTCGTCAACGCCTTCGAAATCACCAAGACCAATTCGTTCTATATCGCCAACCGCGATTTCGCGAAGAACCATGGACCGGTCCTGCAGCAGATCATTGACGTGACGTCCTCGACCGCGAAATGGGCCGAGCAGCACCGTGACGAGGTGGCGAAAGCGCTGAGCGCGGTCACCAACATTCCCCTGGATATCCAGACCGTCGCCGCCAATCGCTCGTCCTTTGCGGTCGGACCGATCACCGGCGACATCATTGCAACCCAGCAGGGCGTCGCCGATCGCTTCTTCAAGCTCGGGCTGATTCCAAAGCCGGTCGTTGTTCGCGATGCGGTCTGGAAGCCGGCGCAGACCTGATCCGGTCCCGGCATTGCCATCAGAGGATTGAAGTATGCGTTGGTTCAAGCGAGCAATCGCGGCCGCGGTGCTGTCGATGAGCACGGCCTTGGCCGGAATGGGCGCCAGCTACGGGCAAGACACTGTCGTCCGCATCACCGGCAGCGCGAACGCCGATCAACAGCAGGCCGCGGAGGCATTCCAGGCGCCCGGCCTGCTCCCCGGAAAAATCGAGATTTCGGACGCGGCAAGGAGGCCCGGCATATGAGTACCCATCCATCATCCAACGCCAACATTCTCTGGTTCCTGCCGACCCATGGCGACGGCCGCTATCTCGGCACCACGACCGGCGGGCGCGAGGTCAGCTTCGATTATCTGCGCCAGATCGCGCAGGCCGCGGATCAACTCGGCTATTTCGGGGTGCTGATCCCGACCGGACGCAGTTGCGAGGATTCATGGGTGGTGGCGTCGGCAGTGGCGCCCTGGACCGAGCGGCTGCGTTATCTCGTTGCGGTGCGGCCCGGCCTGCAATCGCCGGCCGTGGCGGCGCGCATGACCGCAACGCTCGACCGGGTGTCGAACGGACGATTGCTTGTCAACGTCGTCACCGGCGGCGATCCGGTCGAGAACAAAGGCGACGGCGTTTTCCTCGACCATGACGAGCGCTACGCCGTGACCCGTGAGTTTCTCAACGTCTATAGCGACCTGCTCGCGGGCAAGGCCGTCAATTTCGAGGGCAGGCATATCCGTATTCAGGACGGGCACCTGCTGTTCCCGCCGGTGCAGTCGCCGCGCCCGCCGCTCTTTTTCGGCGGATCGTCGGACGCCGGCATCGATGTCGCCGTCGATACCGTGGACAAATACCTGACGTGGGGCGAGCCGCCGGCGCAGGTCGCCGAAAAGGTCGCCCGCGTCAAGGCGGTCGCTGACAGCCGCGGACGCAAGCTCTCCTTCGGCATCCGCCTGCATGTGATCGTTCGCGAGACCAACGCGGAAGCATGGAAGGCGGCGGATGAATTGATTCAGCACGTCACCGACGAGACCGTGGCTTCGGCGCAGAGGATTTTCGCGCGCATGGACTCGGTGGGCCAGCAGCGCATGGCGCAATTGCACGGCGGACGCCGCGACAAGCTCGAAATCAGCCCGAACCTCTGGGCCGGCGTCGGCCTGGTGCGCGGTGGCGCTGGAACCGCGCTGGTCGGAGATCCCCAGACCGTCGCGGCACGCATCCGGGAATATCAGGATGTCGGCATCGATACCTTCATCATGTCGGGCTATCCCCATCTCGAGGAGGCCTATCGCTTCGCCGAACTGGTGTTCCCGCTGCTGAAGCTTGAGCAACCGAACAATGTGACGCCGATCCGCGTCAATACCGGACCGTTTGGCGAAACCATCGCCAACGAACACCGGCCGCTGGTGAAGGCGTCGCAGTCATGAGCCTGATCGAAAGCCTCCCGCGGGCGGGCCGCCTGCGACTGCCGCGTGCCGACGGCCTGATCCCATGGATCGTGCCGCTGGCGATCGTGCTGATCTGGCAGGCCGCCAGCGTGACCGGGCTGGTGCCAGCGCGGGTGCTGCCGGCGCCGAGCGACGTGGCGCTGGCGGGCTGGAAGCTGGCGTTGTCCGGCGAACTCGCGCGCAACATCTGGGTCAGCTTCTGGCGCGCCAGCGTCGGTTTTGTCATCGGCGGCGGCATCGGCTTTGCCTTTGGGCTGGCCAATGGGCTGTCGCAGCGCAGCAGCAAATTGACCGATACCACACTGCAGATGGTGCGTAACATTCCGCACCTCGCGTTGATCCCGCTGGTGATCCTGTGGTTCGGCATCGATGAATCGGCCAAGCTGTTTCTGGTCGCGCTCGGGGTGTTCTTCCCGATCTATCTCAACACGCTGCACGGCATCCGCACCGTCGACCCGCAGCTGATCGAGATGGGGCGGATCTACGGCATGACCGACGGCGAACTGTTCCGGCGGATCATTTTCCCGGGCGCGCTGCCGTCGATCTTCGTCGGCGTGCGGTTCGCGCTCGGAATCATGTGGCTGACGCTGATCGTGGCGGAAACCATCGCCGCTTCGTCGGGCCTCGGTTACATGGCGATGCAGGCGCGCGAGTTCATGCTGATCGACGTCGTCGTGCTCAGCATCCTGATCTACGCCTTGCTCGGAAAGCTCGCCGACAGCGCCTCGCGCGTGCTCGAGCGGCTGACCCTGTCCTGGCATCCCGCCTTCCAGAAACACTAGGAATCAACATGCAAGAAGCTCTTCGTTTCCTTCAGCCGGATGCCGAGCCTCTGGACCGCGCGGATTTCATCGAGCAGGCGCGGCTGCTTCGCCGCGGCTCGGGAGTTCCGTCCCGTGGGCTTCCGCTGACCATTCGCGGCCTGCGCAAGTCGTTCGGCAACAACGAGGTGCTGCGCGGCGTCGATCTGCATATTCCAGCGGGGCAATTCGTCGCGATCGTGGGTCGCAGCGGCTGCGGCAAGAGCACATTGTTGCGCCTGATCGCGGGGCTCGAGACCATCGACGATGGCGCCATCAGCTTCGGCGAAGCGGTGCGCGCCGAGGACGTCCGCGTGATGTTTCAGGAGCCGCGGCTGCTGCCGTGGGCGCGGGTGCTGTCGAACGTCGAAGTCGGCCTTGGCCGCGACCGTGCGGCTTCCGATGTGCAGGTACGCGCAGAACGGGCGCTGACCGAAGTAGGTCTCGACGACAAGCGCGGGCAGTGGCCGGCGGTTCTATCGGGCGGACAGAAGCAGCGCGTGGCGCTGGCGCGGGCCCTGGTCAGCAATCCCCGGGTTCTGGCGTTCGATGAGCCGCTCGGCGCCCTCGATGCTCTGACCCGTATTTCCATGCAGCGGTTGCTGGAGCGGGTCTGGCAGGATCAGGCCTTCACCGCGATTTTGGTGACTCATGACGTTTCGGAAGCCGTCGCGCTCGCCGATCGCGTGGTGGTGATCGAAGACGGCCGTATTGCGCATGACGTCAGCGTGGATATTCCGCGTCCGCGCCGGCGCGGCGCAGCCGATCTGGCGGCGCTGGAAGGTTCGATCCTGCGCAACCTGCTGCAATCCGGGGACGAGCCGTCAGACTTGTGAGGCTGCCATGAATTCCGTCGTTCGCACCATCAGCATCGATCGCGAGGTCTCCGCAGACGACTTTCGCGGCGCCATGCGGCATCTAGCCGGCGGCGTCAGCGTGATCACGGCCGGGCGGGCCAGGGACATCACGGGCATGACGGTGACGTCGGTGTCGTCGCTGGCGGTCGATCCGCCGAGCCTGATCGTCAGCATCAACCGGGGATCTTCGTCCTGGCCGCTGTTGAAGCGCTATGGGGTCTTCGGCGTGAATATCCTGACCGCAGATCAGATCAATATCGCCGAGCGCTTCACCGGCAAGGACGGATTGAAGGGTGCGGAGCGGTTCTCTGGCGTCGAATGGACAACGCTAGCGTCGGGCGTGCCGCTGCTGGCGGGCGCGCTGGTAGCGGCCGATTGCGAAGTTGAGGATATTGTCGAACGCCATTCCCACGCCATCGTGATCGGGCGGGTGCTGGATATCCGCGTGTCGGCGCGCACGGCGGCGCTGGCCTATTGGCAGGGGCAGTATGTCGCGATCGATCAGAACGAGGACGCGATCAAACTTGCGGAGGTCAGCGTTCCGGCCCCTCGCGTCGTGCGGGGAGTCTGACCGGCGTCGGGGGGTTGAGGCCACGGGCATTTTGCGCGTTTGCGGCTTGCATGTCCGGCACTTATAGTCGGACAACCGGAACCGAAGAGGACTGCCGCGGAGGAACGCAAGATCCTTCAAGTCGCCTTGGCGCTTTGCGCGCCTGGTGCTGATCGGGTTCGGTTTCGCCGGCGTCGTCTTCGGCGCCAGTTTCATGGACCTCACCGGCAACGTGGCGCTTTGACCTGATGAAACGATTCGCGGTATGGGTTTTCTACGGAATCGGCGCGCTGGCGATTGGCTATCTCGCGCTCTACGCCTATGCGGCATTCACCGGCCGCGGCCTGCAGCCGGGCGATCCGATCCACATCTTTCGCAGACCCGATGCGCCGAGTTATTCGGCCGCGGCGGATGCCGCGTTCGGCTGATGCCCCTGCAAACGGTTCCGGCGCGATACGGCCCGATTACGCGCCCGCGGCGACGCGGTGATAGTCGGTGGCGCCGGCGCCGGCCGGCGTGATCGGCAAACCGCCGTCGGCATATTCGTTCAGCTTGTTGCGCAGCGTGCGGATCGAGATGCCGAGGATGTTGGCGGCGTGGGTGCGGTTGCCGAGGCAATGCTTCAGCGTCTCCAGGATCAGATCGCGCTCGACGTCGGCGACCGTGCGCCCGACCAGCGCGCGCGTCACCTGTTCGGCGGCGAAGGTGGCGTGCGCCACCGCCGGCGGGGTCCTGGCGAGATCGAGACGGTCGCCGTCGGGCGTCAGGATCGCCTCGACGCCGATCTCGTCGCCCTGCGCCATCAGCACCGAGCGATGCATGGTGTTTTCCAGCTCGCGGACGTTGCCCTGCCAGCGGTTGGACGTCAGCACCCGCCGCGCCTCCGCCGAAATCGGGCGCAGCGGCACGCCGTTGGCGTCGGCATACTTCTTGGCGAAGTGCTGCGCCAGTTCGAGAATGTCCGCCGGGCGATCACGCAACGGCGGAATCTTCAGGTTGACGACGTTGAGCCGGAACAGCAGGTCCTCGCGGAACGAGCCTTCGCGCACGGCGTCGGCCAGATTGCGGTTCGAGGTCGCGATGATGCGGATGTCGACCGGCACCGGCTTGGTGCCGCCGACGCGATCGATCACGCGCTCCTGGATGGCGCGCAAGAGCTTGGATTGCAACCGCACGTCCATTTCCGAAATTTCATCGAGCAGCAGGGTGCCGCCGGTGGCTTCCTCGAACTTGCCGATGCGCCGCGCCACGGCGCCGGTGAACGCGCCCTTCTCGTGGCCGAACAGTTCGGATTCCAGCAGGTGCTCGGGGATCGCCGCGCAATTGATCGAGATGAACGGCCGCTTGGCGCGGTGGGAGCGGGTGTGGACGTAGCGCGCCAGCACTTCCTTGCCGGTGCCGGATTCGCCGGTAACCATCACCGAGGCGTCGGAGCCCGCGATCTGCTGCGCCAGCCTGATCACCTTGGCCATCGCCTCGTCGCGGTAGACCAGGTCGCGTGAATCGTTGGCGACGGCTGCGAGCACCGCGGCGATCAGTTCCGGATCGGGCGGCAGCGGGATGTATTCCTTGGCGCCGGCATGGATCGCCGCCACCGCGGCGCGGGCGTCGTTGGAGATGCCGCAGGCGACGATCGGCACGTGGATGTGTTCGGCTTCCAGCCGCATCACCAGGTCGCGGATGTCGAGAGCGACGTCGACCAGCAGGAGGTCGGCGCCCTTGCCACCGCGCAGCACGGCCATCGCCTGCTCGTTGCCCTCGGCGTGCGTCACGGACGCCCCGTTTTCCATGGCGATCTTGGTGGCTGTCGTGAGTTGGCCCTTCAATGTGCCAACGATGAGAAGCCGCATGATATTCTCCTGTTCGTCTGTTCGCGCCGTTTATGCGCCGTCTCGTTGAGAGCGCACCCTGTCAGGTGCGCTCCGCCTTGATGATTTCCGTCATGGTCACGCCGAGCTTGTCTTCCACCAGAACCACTTCGCCGCGCGCCACCAGGCGGTTGTTGACATAGATGTCGATGGCTTCGCCGACGCGGCGGTCGAGTTCGAGGACGGTGCCGGGCCCGAGCTTCAGGAGTTCGCCGACGTCCATCTTGGAGCGGCCGAGCACGGCCGAGACCTGCACCGGCACGTCGAACACCGCCTCCAGGTCGGCGGCGATGCGCGATGCCTGTTCGTCTTCACTGTAGGCCACGTCGTCGATCGTCGGCGCGTCTGCGGCGTTGAGATCGGGAAGCGGAACCTGTGCGTCGGTGTCACTCATGGCTCAATCCTCGTGGCCGGATTTCCGGCCTGGTCGCGGGACGCGATGTAGCGCCCGACAAGTTCGTTGACTTTGGCTTCGATAGCCGCACGCTCCAGCACCACGCCGCCGTCGGCCCATTCGATCTTGCAATCGCCGGTCGCGATTTGCGGCTCGGCCATGATGACGAGACGGCCTTCGAAGCCGCTTTGCTTCGCCAGCCGCTCGATCCGCTCGCGCGCCGCCTCATAGAGGGAATCGTTGATCCGGACCACGAGGTGCGGCGTCGAGACAAGATGCGAGAAGCAGTCGCTGACCAGCCCGACGATTTCGGCGAGTGGCTCGCCGGCGATCAGCTCGGTGCACAGCTTGCGCGCCACCGCGACCGCGACGTCGACGGCCTCGGTCTCCATCCGGGTTTCAATGCCGGAAAAGCGCATCGCGATGCCCTGTATGCCGATGTTGATCTCCTCGAGCGCGAGCGCGGTGCGGCGGTCGCTCTCCGCCTTGGCCTCGCGCTGGCCGGCATCGAAGCCGTCGCGGTAGGCGCGGGCCTCGGCGGCGGCGATCTTCTGGGCGATTTCGGCCGACGTGGCCGGCCGCTCGCGCGTCTTGTCCGGCGCCGAGAAGTCCATGTCGAACAGGAATTTTGCGGGCGCGGCCATCAGTACACCAGCTCGTCGTCG
>JBAQER010000478.1:0-4231 GCA_049286845.1 Bradyrhizobium sp. | reverse complement strand
GGCTTCTCCGGGGTTGCTATAGTCGGGGCTGCGCCGCCGGCATCAGTTTGAATTCGTCAGAGATGGAGACCAGTACGATGAGAATCCTGCGTTTGGCGGCCGCTTCGGCGGCGTTGTTGCTGTCGATGGTGGCGGGCGTTCAGGCCCAGACCACGCTGCGCATCGGCCTGGCCGAAGATCCCGACATTCTCGATCCGACGCTGGCGCGGACCTATGTCGGCCGCATCGTGTTCGCGTCGTTTTGCGACAAGCTATTCGACATCGACGAAAAGCTCAACATCGCGCCGCAGCTCGCGCTGTCGCACGAGACCTCCGCCGACGGCAAGGAGGTCACGATCAAGCTGCGGCCGGGCGTCAAATTCCACGACGGCGAACCGTTCGACGCCGAGGCGGCGAAATTCTCGCTCGACCGCCACCTCACCCTGCCGACCTCGTTCCGAAAGCCGGAGCTGGCCCAGCTCGACCATGTCGATGTCGTCGACCCCCTCACCATCAAGCTGGTGCTGAAGGCGCCGTTCTCGCCGCTGATCGCCCAGCTCACCGATCGCGCCGGGATGATGGTCTCGCCCAGGGCGGCCAGGGAAGCCGGCGACAAGTTCGGATTGAAGCCGGTCTGCGCCGGCCCCTACAAATTCGTCGAACGCGTGCAGCAGGACCGCATCGTGTTCGAGAAGTTCGCCGACTACTGGGACAAGGACAAGATTTTCATCGACCGCATCGTCTACCTGCCGCTGGTGGATGCCACGGTTCGCCTCGCCAACCTCAAGTCCGGCGGACTCGACCTGATCGAACGCCTGCTGGCCACCGACCTCAAGGAGGTGCAGGCGGACCCGAAGCTGAAGCTGTCGACCGCGATCGAGCTCGGCTATCAGGGCGTGACGCTGAACATCGGCAAGGACAAGGCCAAGGGGCCGCTCAGCCAATCCGCCAAGGTGCGCCAGGCGCTCGACCTCTCGATCGATCGCGAGGCGATCAACCAGGTTGTGTTCAACGGCGAGTTCAAACCCGGCAATCAATGGGTCAATCCGGATCATCCCTATTACCAGAAGGCTTTCCCGGTCCGGCCCCGCGACATCGCCAAGGCCAAGGCGCTGATCAAGGAAGCCGGCGTCGCCGCGCCGATCCCCGTCGATTTCATGGTGCCGAAGGGCGCCGAAACCGAAGCTGTCGCGCAGGTGATCCAGTCGATGGCGGCGGAAGCCGGCTTCGATATGAAGATCAGGGTCACCGAATTCGCGACCTCGCTGAAGCAGGCCGAGGCCGGCGAATACCAGGCCTTCATGCTGGCATGGAGCGGACGGATCGATCCGGACGGAAATTCCTACGTCTTCCTGAAGACCGGCGCGCCGCAAAATTACAGCGCCTGGTCCAATCCCGATGCCGACAAGGCGCTCGACGACGCCCGCCTGGTCACCGATCAGGCGCAGCGCAAGGCGATCTATGAAAAGCTGGCCAAGCTCGCGCTCGACGAAGAGCCGCTGCTCTACATCTACCACCGCAGGATCTTGATCGCACACAGCACCAGGCTCGATGGCTACAAACAGATGCCGGATGGTCTGGTGCGCGTGATCGGGCTGAAGCTGAAGTGAGAGCAACCGCGCCCGGAAAACAAAGCCCATGCTGAACTTCCTCGGCAAGCGCATCCTGCAGCTGATCCCGACGCTGTTCTTCGTGTCGATCCTGATCTTCTCGCTGCAGCAATTGCTGCCGGGGGATCCGGCGCTGGTGATGGCCGGCGAGGAACGCGACCCCAACGTGATCGCGCAGATCCGCGCGCAGTACCGGCTCGATCAGCCGATCCCGGTGCAGTATGTCTACTGGGTCAAGGGCGTGCTGTCGGGCGACTTCGGCGAGTCCCTGCGCATCAAGGTGCCGGTGCTCAGCCTGATCAGGCAGAAGCTTCCGGTGACGCTGCAACTGGCATCGATGGCGATCGTGATCGCCTTTTTGATCGGCATTCCCGCCGGGATCGTGTCGGCGGTCAAGAAGGGCACGGCCTGGGACTACGGCGCCAACCTGTTCGCGCTGTGGGGCATCTCGACGCCGAATTTCTGGCTCGGCATCATGCTGATCTTTCTGTTCTCGATCGAACTCGGCTGGCTGCCGGCCTCCGGCTATGTGTCGCTGTCCGAAAACTGGCGCGCCAGCCTCGCCTCCACCATCATGCCGGCCTTCGTGCTCGGCAACGCCATCGCCGCGATCCTGATGCGACACACCCGCAGCGCCATGCTGCAGGTGCTGGAAAGCGATTATGTCCGCACCGCTCGCGCCAAGGGCCTTTCCGAGCGCTCGGTGATCCTCAAGCACGCGATGCGCAACGCGCTGACGCCGGTGATCACGCTCGGCGCGCTGGAACTCGGCACGCTGCTGTCGGGCGCGGTGCTCACCGAGCATATTTTTTCCATACCCGGCTTCGGCAAGCTGATCGTCGACGCCGTGTTCAACCGCGATTACGCCGTCGTGCAGGGCGTCGTGCTGGTAACGGCGACCATCTACATCACGCTGAACCTCATCGCCGACATCGCCTATATCCTCGTCAATCCGCGGCTGAGGGCATGAGCCGCATGACCGACGCAGCGCTCGGCGCCATCCCTATCGCCTCCGACGAGCTGGAAAGTCCGGCACGGCGCGCGCTGCGCCGGCTGTTCCGGCGCAAGGGCGCGGTGGTCGGGCTCGCCGTGATCGCAACCTTCATCGTGCTCGCGGTGTTCGCGCCCTGGATCGTGCCCTATGATCCGATCGCAACCAGCTGGACGGCCGTGCGCAAGGCACCCTCGGCGCTGCACTGGTTCGGCACCGACGACCTCGGCCGCGACATCTTCTCCCGCGTGATCCATGGCGCGCGCGCCTCGCTGATGGCGGGCGCGATCTCTGTCGGCATCGCGCTTGGAATCGGCGTTCCCTTCGGGCTCTTGTCGGGCTATCGCGGCGGCTTCATCGACGGCCTGATCAGCCGGATCACCGACGCCATGCTGGCCTGCCCGTTCCTGATCCTCGCCATTGCGCTGGCGGCGTTTCTCGGCCCGAGCCTCGGCAACGCCATGATCGCGATCGGCATTTCGACGACGCCCATATTCGTGCGGCTGACCCGCGGCCAGGTCCTGAGCGTCAAGGTCGAGGACTATGTCGAGGCCGCCCGCGCGATGGGCAATCCGCGCTGGCGGATCGCGCTGTTCCACATCCTTCCGAACATCATGCCGGCGCTGCTGGTGCAGGCGACATTGTCGATCGCCGCCGCCATCATAGCGGAAGCCGCACTGTCGTTCCTCGGACTCGGCCAGCAGCCGCCGGCGCCGTCCTGGGGCAGCATGCTGAATTCAGCGCAGCGCTTCCTGACCAACGCGCCGTGGATGGCGCTGTGGCCGGGACTGGCGATTTTCCTGGTAGTGCTGTCGTTCAACCTGGTCGGCGACGGCCTGCGCGACGCGCTCGACCCACGGGAGAGATAATTGCCGACCGGGAGAGAGGAACCCGTGCCCTTGCAGGCGGCTAAATCACCGTCTCCCGCATCACGCGGCGGCAATCCATCTCGTATTCGAGATCGACCACGGGCGGTCGAGCAAAATGCCAGATCAGGCCGGAGCGCATCACGCCGCGGCGAGCCAGTTCGTCTGCGATCACCGGATGGAAGTCGTGCACGGTGTAAGCCTGTGCTGCAGTGGTGTCCTTCCAGCCGAACCCGAAGGCGGCGAGACGGCTCTCCATCGATCCCACGGTGAAGCGAACTTTTTCCTTCAAGCCTTCCGGGCTGAGATCGCGGTAACGCACGGTGCGTTCGGAATAGGTTCCGGGGCCGTCGCGGGATTCGGCGCCGCCGGCGATGACGAAGGTCGGCGTGGTTATCTTACTCGGGCGCGTGAAGGAGAAGGCGTAGAATGACGGCTCGGCCGGCGGATCGATTTCCGGGCAGACATTGCTGCGCGCCACCGGATTGGTTGATCCGTCGAACAGACCCCACTCCCCCAGCGTCTTGACATAGTGCTGATTGAATTTCAGGAAGCCGTCTTCGGTAAATGCCGCCGGCGAGCGCAACTCGCAGGCGCAAAACGATGTCAGCGGCCTTCCCGCCGCCTCGATATACTTTTTGATCAGTGCAAAGCCTTCGGCCAGCGGCGGCATCTTGTCGAAGCGTACGCGCTCGACCTCAAAGCCGGGGTTGGCCGCGGCGCCGCTCGAATATTGAAACACCGCCGGAATGAACCGGTAATTGCCGGCCGGAAAGTCACTCGTC
>JBAQER010000477.1:0-18240 GCA_049286845.1 Bradyrhizobium sp. | reverse complement strand
ACGCATGTCCGTCCGCATCACCGACATCAGAGAGATCACAAAGCCGATCTCCTCCCCCATTCGCAACGCCTATATTGATTTCAGCAGAATGACGACCAGCCTGGTTGCTGTCGTCACCGATGTGGTGCGCGACGGCAGGCCGGTGGTCGGTTACGGCTTCAATTCCAACGGCCGTTACGGGCAGGGCGGATTGATCCGCGAGCGTTTTGCGCCGCGCCTGATGGAGGCCGATCCCAGGACCTTGCTCGATGAAGAAGGCCGCAACCTCGATCCCGACAGGATCTGGGCGACGCTGATGTCGAACGAAAAGCCGGGCGGCCACGGCGAGCGCTCGGTCGCGGTCGGCACCATCGACATGGCGGTGTGGGATGCGGTGGCGAAGATCGCCGGCAAGCCGCTGTTCCGGCTGCTCGCCGAGCGTCACGGCCGCAAGGCTAACCCGCGCGTGTTCGTCTATGCCGCCGGCGGCTATTATTATCCCGGCAAGGGCCTGTCGATGTTGCGCGGCGAGATGCGCAGCTATCTCGACCGCGGCTACAATGTCGTCAAGATGAAGATCGGCGGCGCGCCGATTGCGGAGGACCGCACACGCATCGAGGCTGTTCTGGAAGAGATCGGCAACGAGGCGCAGCTTGCGGTCGACGCCAACGGCCGCTTCGATCTGGAGACCGCGATCGCCTACGCCAAGATGCTGCGCGACTATCCGCTGTTCTGGTACGAGGAGGCCGGCGATCCCCTCGATTTCCAGCTGCAGGCGGCACTGGCGGAATTCTATCCAGGTCCGATGGCGACCGGCGAGAATCTCTTCGGCCATCAGGACGCGCGCAATCTGCTTCGTTACGGCGGCATGCGGCCCGACCGCGACTGGCTGCAGTTCGACTGCGCACTGTCCTACGGGCTCTGCGAATATCAACGCACGCTCGAGGTGCTGAAAACGCTGGGCTGGTCGGCGAGCCGCTGCATTCCCCATGGCGGCCACCAGATGTCGCTCAATATCGCGGCCGGCCTCGGCCTCGGCGGCAATGAGAGCTATCCCGACCTGTTCCAACCCTATGGTGGCTTCCCGGACGGCGTCCGCGTCGAGAACGGTCACATCACCATGCCTGATCTGCCGGGTATCGGCTTCGAGGGAAAATCCGATCTCTACGCGGAGATGAAGGCGCTGGCGTCCTGACGTGTCAGTCGGGACCCTCCCGGGTGTGGAGTCCCGACAAGATCAAGGTTCGAACAAATAGCCTCGCTCAAGCGCGGACTCGCGATCTCTGAAGATTGCCATTGCCGTCTCCATCCGCAAAAATCCGAGCTTCGCATAGAACGGCTCGCGGCCTGGGACTGAATAGAGGATTATCTTCGCATGCGATTGCGACTGTGCGACGAGCCTGGCGACAATCTCTTTTCCTAGCCCAAGTCCCTGATGGCTCGGCAAGACTGCAATGTCGCAGAGATAGGCGCAATCGCGACCATCCGCCAGGACCCGGCCCGCACCAACAAGTCGGTTTCCGTCAGAGGCAAAGCAACAGAACCTGCTGTTGCTGAAGACGATCTCCAGGTCGGCTGCGTTCTTGTCTCCGAGCGGCGCCGCGCGATAGACGGCCGCAAGCTCCTGCCAATCGACGCCGACTCGACTGTTGCTCCAGGTGATTGTCATCGCATGACCTCACCTTGTGCCCTGCGCGCCGACCGCTGCGACGATCTCGGCGGCGTCCGGAAAGTGGCCCTTCAGGCGCCGGGCCACGGTCTTGCCACCGACCGATACTTCGAACACGCCACCCTTGCCGGGCACGAGGTCTGCAACAATTCCAAGCTGCCGCTGCAGCGCCATCGCAACCTCCTTGGCGCGCTTCTCATAGCCGCAGGGACCACAATAGATGATGGATACGTCCGTCATGATGACCTCCTCGTACTGGCTTCAGCGTTCACGCCGCGGCAGGCAACACAGGAATCGCTCGGGCGGCTTCGATTCCCGCGATCCATCCTGTAAGCGTGCGACCTATTGCATCAGGATGATCCTCCTGCAGGTAGTGCAGTCCGGATCCGAGATTCATCACGTTGCAATGCCGCAGCGTAGCGGCAAATTCGCGTCCGAACGCCGGCGAGACGAGTGCCCCGGGCTCGCCCGTGAACAACAGCTTCGGATATTGCGCGGTCTTTAGCGCCGCGTGAGCAGCCTCGAGCATCGCGTGAACGTCCGAAGGCTCACCCGCTATCGGGAGTTCGCGCGGCAGGGCAAGAACTGGCTTGCGGCTTTCTGCTGTGGGGAATGGCGCACGGTAGGCGGCAAGTTCGTCATCGGCGAGCTTTCGAACGATCGAGCCCGGCAGCACGCGTTCGACGAATGCGTTGGCCTCGAGCACCATCTGCTCGCCGATGCCCGGCGTCCGGAATTTCCTGAACGTCTCCCGTGTGGCCGCTGTCTGATGGAAGTCCTCCCATGAGGCCATTGGGCGGATGAACTCCATGAAGGCGAGGCCGCGCACGAAATTCGGCCTGCGTGCGGCGAGATGGAAGGCGAGCGCAGTGCCCCAGTCTTGCGCCACCACATAGGCAGATTGAGCACCGAGGCTGTCGACGAATGCATCGAGGTAGCGTGCGTGATCGGCAAACCGGTAGTCGAGGTCTGGGCGTCCTGATTGTCCGAAACCGACAAGGTCCGGGGCAATGCAATGCCCCACGGATTCGACAAGCGGGATAATGTTTCGCCAGATGTAGGAGGAAGTAGGATTGCCGTGCAGGAACAGCACGACAGGCGCGTTAGCCGCACCGGCTTCACGAAACGCCATCGTGGTGCCGAGCACCTCGCGCGTGCTCACTTCGATCTCCAAACGGTTAGTCATTGCTCCACCTCCGTCAGGACAGTTGAAAAAACGATCGACTTGAAGCGCTCGAGTGAGGCCGGGCTGCGCTCGACCTTCATGCGCAGGATGGCCCCCTGCCAGGACGTGAGCAGAAACTCGGCCAGGTCGTTCGGACTGAACGCGTCGTCGATTTCGTGCCCTGCTTGGGCCTCAGCGATGCAGGCGGCAAACGGGGCGCGCCACTCCTGAAAAATCTCGTCCAGCCGCGCACGGAGCGCCTCGCTGCTGGTCGAGGTCTCAAGGCTAAGGTCGCCGATCAGACAGCCTCGGCTCCAATTGTCGCCTTCCAGCCTGCCGGTGATGATGTCGAGATAGCGCCTTAAGCGTTGGCGCGGCGTCAGCGACTTGTCATTCAGCGCCTGGGCCACGCATCCTTTGACATGTGCGAAATAGCGATCGAGCACCTCGCGCGCGAACGCCTCCTTGCTGCGGAAGTGGTTGGTGAATGAGCCCTGGGGCGCGCCTGCCGCGGCGGCAATGTCGCGCACGCTTGTGCCGTTGTAGCCGGTGCGGAACATCGTCTTGAGGCCGGCATCGAGGATTGTGTCTTTGAGGGATGGCTTTGGCATGAGCGATATAATACGTACGTACGTATTAGAGTCAAGCGCCTAATTTCATTTGGAGTTTGAGGTCTCCAGTAATTGCCCGGCCGAGGCGATCTCCGGCGCGCCCGGGGATGATCAAGGCCGAGATTGCGATTCCGCTCGAGCGTCCCCGCCATCAATCGATGATGATGTCGTCGGAATTCCTCGCGCCGCGGCCCGGCGCGCCGGGTTCGGCCGGCTACGACAGCCGCATATCCAGCAGCCGCCGGCCTTCGGTCTTCAGCAATTTCTTCACCGCGCTGGAAGCGGCGACCTCGCCCTGGTTGGCGTAGGCCTCGTGGTTCTTTTCGATATCCTCGAGGCGATAGAGATAGTTGACCATGATCCCGGCGGATTCGCGCAGGCCCTTCGGCGAGAGATCGCCGAGCCAGTCGATCCGCTCCAGACGCGCGCCGTTGCCGAGATGGAATCGCGCCACCGAATCGATCAGCCGGCCCTTCGGCGTGCGCGCTTTCAGGAAGTAATAGGCCGCGAGCGGCTCCAGCACCGCGCGCAGCCTCAAAGCCAGCTCCGCATCCTCGAACCAGTCGGGCCTGTCGAGATTGGCCAGCAGCTCCCGCTCCTCGTCGGTGACCGGCACATCGGCAGCCTGCTTCAGCCATTGCATGAAGCCCGGCACCGGCGACAGCGTCACGAAATTCTCCAGCTTCGGCAGTTCGCGCCGCAATTCCTCGACCACCTGCTTGATCAGGAAGCTGCCGAACGAGATGCCGCCGAGCCCGCGCTGGGTGTTGGAGATCGAATAGAATACCGCGGTGCGGGCGCGCTCGACCGGCACCAGCAGCCGGTCTTCGGCGAGCAGCGGCGCGATCGCGGCGGGAATCGCTTCGGTCAGCGCCACCTCGACGAAGATCAGGGGCTCGTCGACCAGGGCGGGATGGAAGAAGGCGTAGCAGCGCCGGTCGACGGGATCGATGCGGCGGCGCAAATCGTCCCAGTCGCGGATCTCATGCACCGCCTCGTAGCGGATGATCTGTTCCAGAATGTTCGCTGGCGTCTGCCAATCGATTCTGCGCAGCACGAGAAATCCCCTGTTGAACCAAGAAGACAAAAGATGCACGGCGTCGCGGTCGACCGCGGCGAGATCCTTGTGCCCGTTCATGAGGCGGAGCAGATCGGCGCGCAGCGCCACCAGTTCGCTGGTGCCGCCGGGCGCGCGGTTCAGCCGCCGGATCAGTTCCTGCCGCCGCGGCTCGGACGCAAAGTGCAGATCGCTGGCGTCCTCATCGGAAGGTTGGCTGCGCCAGGCCTCGATCGCCTGCGCAAGCCGTTCCCGGTCCGGGCCGTAATCGCGGGCCAGCGTTTCGAAGAACGAAAGCCGGCCGGCGTCGTCGAGCTGGCGATAGCGGTCGAGCACCTCGCGCGCCATCGCGGTGCCGGAAGCTTCGCCCCGGCCCGACAGCACCGCCTCGCACAATTGGTTCAGCTCGGAAGCGTCCTGTTTCGCGTCCGACGGCCCGCCGCGGCGCAGCAGGGTGCGGCCGCGCTCGGAAATCGAGGCGAGGAGGTCGGAAAAGAAGGCGTTGCTGCTCATGCCGGGCGGTCGAATCCTGATTGGACGGAAGCCTACATGAGAATTGGGGCGGAAGGGATCACAATCAAGCGGGCAGGGATGCGCAAAAAGCCGTCATCGGGTGAGACGGGAGGATTCCTAAAAGTGATTTGCCCGACATGTTAAGCGATTTATTTTTGAGCCCGGGGCTTGACCCGCATTTCCGAAAACCGGAAGCGATTTGCCCGTCGGGTCGTTGTGTCGAGGGTTTCCGAAGGGGCGAGCAGCCCCAAACCAAAATATCGAAAACAACCCCATGCAAAGTAGGCGGCAGCAGCAGGTAGGGCGCGTTAGCGAAGCGTAACCCGCACATGGAAAGGACAGGATGGTGGATTACGCTGATGCTAATCCGCCTTTCGCGATTCCTCTTCGGAGGGGGCTCACACCCGCCATTATGCGACACCGCAAGGAGGCCAGACGTGATACCCTTGAAGGTAATTCCTGACATGTCGATCATAGGACCTCGAATTTGAGCGTCGCCTTCACCAAGGAAGACAGTGCCGAAACCGCGTCGGAAACCCTGCTGCCCGACCGTCCCGTCTCGTCTCATCCGAACCTCGTGACCGAAGCGGGATTGAAATCTCTGGAATTGCAGCTGCAGCAGGCGCGTGAAGCTTACGAGACCGCGCAGAAAATCGAGGACGTCAACGAACGGCGGCGGCAGGCGGCGGTTCCCCTGCGCGATGCGCGCTATTTCGCGGCGCGGGTTCGCACCGCCCAGGTCGTCGCCGATCCAGCGTCGACCGACGCGGTGGCCTTCGGCAGCACGGTGACTTTCAGGCGTGACGATGGGCGCATCCAGAAATATCGGATCGTGGGAGAGGACGAAGCGGACCCCAAGGCCGGTTCAATTTCCTTTGTATCTCCGGTGGCGAAGTCCCTGATGGGCAAGGCTGTCGGGGATGTCGTCGGCGCATCCGGTCAGGAGCTTGAGATCATTGCGATCTCGTAGTGAGCCTGCACCTCGTGCCGTCATTGCCTGCGACAAACGCAAAGCGATTGCGCAAGGGAGCATTTGCGACGAAGCAATCAGCTTTCTTGTTGTTGCGCGAAAGCTGGATTGCTTCGCGGAGCCTGTCATCGGGCGGCGCTTTGCGCCGACCCGTCGGCTCGCAATGACGGCGGACTACGCTTCGCTAATCCGCCAAGCGGGCTGTCATTCAGACTGTCGTTGCCGGGCTTGACCCGGCAATCCATCCTCTTCGAAACGACTCTTGATGAAGAGTGATGGATACGCGGGTCAAGCCCGCGTATGACGACCTCATTTGGAGCGGCGTTGGTCATCCCCTCACTTCATCTCCGCAAACTCCGTCGGCGTCTTTCCCGTGACCTGGCGGAAGGCGTGCGAGAAGGCGGGCACGCTGGCATAGCCGAGATCAGAGGCGAGTTGCTTGACCGAGACGTTGGCGTCGATCGAAAGCTTCTCGATGGCCGCGGCGATGCGCGCGCGCTGGCACCAGCTCTTGAAGCTCAATTGCGTCTCCGACGCGAACAGCCGCGACAGTGTCCGTGCCGAGGTGCCGACCGCGCGCGCCAGCGTCTCGATCTCATGCAGGCCGGTCGGGTCGCCGAGTACGATGCCGGCCGCGCGCCGGCAGCGCGGCTCGTGCGGCAGCGGAATGAAGGTCGTGGAATCTTCGGCCTGATGCAGTTCGAGCATGGCGAGCTTGACCAGAAGCCCGGTACGAACAGGATCGTTGCGGCCGTCGAACAGCGCCAGGATCGCCTGGTGCAGCAAGGGCGAGACCCGCACCACGAATTCGGCATCGAGGCTGGCGCTGCGGTCTTCGCGCCCGAGCCAGGCGAGATCGAAATACAGCGTCCGCATGTCGGTATCCGCGAGCATGTCGATGGCGTGTTCAAGCCGCGCCGGCACCCACACGGCGCGGTTCGGCGGCACCAGCCAGCGTCCCTTCGGCGTGGTGACCTGCATGGTGCCGCGGGCTGCGTACACCAGTTGCGCCTCGCGGTGCATATGGGTGTCGAGCCGGACACCTTTCCGGTAATGCCGCGCGACTAGATGGACGCCGTCCGCGGTCGCGTGGTGGCTGGCTCCCTTGATCCCGGCGATTGGCGTTTCGGCGATACTCATTGGCGACATCCCGTCAGCTCAACAACGTATAACCTATTTCAGGAAACAGCGGGATTCGCCCATGAACAGCCCGAGCCGGGTGATCGGCTTCGTCAACGCCGCGCACTTTATCGACCATTATTCGATGCTGATCTTTGCCGCCGCGGTTATCGTGATGGGGCCGGCGCTCGGCATGGCCTATTCGGAGCTGCTGCCTTACGCGACGCCGGGCTTCGTCGCCTTCGGTGCCGGCTCGCTCTTGACCGGCTGGCTCGGCGACCGCTGGAGCCGCCGCCACATGATGCTGATCTTCTTTGCCGGGATCGGCCTGTCGATGATCGCGGTCGGCGTGGTGCAGAGCCCGCTGCAGCTCGGCGCAGCGCTGTTGTCGATCGGCCTGTTCGCGTCGATCTACCATCCGGTCGGCACCGCCATGATCGTGTCCTATGCCGACCGGCTCGGCCGCGAGATGGGGCTGAACGGCGTCTGGGGCAATCTCGGCGTGGCGTCGTCGGCGCTGGTCACCGGTGCGATCGGCCAGTATCTCGGCTGGCGCTGGGCTTTTGTCATTCCCGGCATCGTCACGATCCTGATCGGCGTCGCGTTTGCGCGGATGGTGGTCCACGAGGACCGCTCCGGCTTCAAGCAGGCGGCGGCGCAGGCGCGGGTGGCGAAGAAGGACATGTGGCGGGTGATCCTGGCGCTGTTCATCGTGGTGATCGCGATATCCACCACCTTCAACGCGGTGACGGTGGCGCTGCCAAAACTGTTCGCGGAACGGCTCGCCGACATGACCAGGAGCCCGGCGCTGCTCGGGGTGATCGCGGCCTGCGTCTACGTGTTCGGCGCGATGACGCAATATACCATCGGCAAGTTGATCGACCGCTACTCGCTGAAGGCCATCTCCCTGCCGCTGTCCTTGCTGCTGGCGCCGTTCCTGTATCTGGCGGCGACGCTGTCGAACCTGCCGCTGATCCTGGCTTCGATCGGCATCGTGATGGGCGCGTTCGGACAGGTGACCGTCAACGACGCCATGGTCGGCAAATACACCAGCGAGGAATGGCGCAGCAGAGCCTATTCGGTGCGCTATTTCATCGGATTCACCGCGGCGGGGGCCTCGGTCGGCCTGGTGGCATGGCTGTACGAGCAGGGCGGTTTCGTCACCATGCTGCATGCCTTCGGCGGGCTGTGTCTGCTGGTGATCGCCGCCGCCATCATCCTGCCGACGGAGATCAAGGTGCCGGCGACCAGCGCGAATTGATGGCGGTTGCGGCGCTATCGTCAGCCGCCGAACCAAATTCCCCAAAGTGCCGCGAGCGAGACCAGCGACAGAAAAGCGCTCATCGCGATCAGGATTCTCGCGTCTATCTCCGGTACGTCCGGGGCTGGCCGCGTGGCGCCGGATCTATTGAATCGCCAGACGGCAGCGCAGAAGCAGAACATGCTGAAGGCGATCAGCGCGCTGCTGTCGACCAGAATAATCCAGACGGGCATCAGCCCTGCCAGCACTCCCTTGGCGCCGGCACCGCTGGCAAGCGAAAACAACCCGGTCCGGATCCAGGCGCTGTAGGTGCGCTCGGCCGCCAAAGCGGTGCGGTTGGATGCGAGTTCGGTGCGGCGGTCGGCGCTATCCTCGATGCGGACCGAGCTCTCCGTGAGCTTTTTGGCGCTGTCGGCGACTTTCTCGCTTTGCGCTTCGACCGCCGCAATCGTCGATTTCCCGGCCATTGTCGTTCCCACTGAAAAATCCGCCAAAGGATGGTGCCAAGGATGGAACGCATTCGTCGCTGGAAGGTTCGGAACCTCTGGGAAGGTAGGCCGAAAGCCCGCCGGTGAGGGGGTGGATATGCGCTGGAGGTTCCGGTCCATTTTCTGGGCGTGCGTGGCGCTACTACTGATGGTCACCGTCGCCGACGCCGAAGGCCAGAAATCGGGAAAACCCTCAGAGTTCATTCTAATCGTCCAGATCATGCTGCTGCTCACCGTGGGGCGCGGGCTTGGCGAGATCATGCAGCGGATCGGCCAGCCGTCGGTGATCGGCGAACTCCTGGCAGGCCTGCTGCTCGGGCCCTCATTGTTCGGCTGGCTCTGGCCGGCGGCGCAGAGCGCTATTTTTCCGCCGGCGCCGGAGCAGAAAGCGCTGCTCGAAGGCATCGCCCAGATGGGCGTGCTGCTTCTGCTGTTGCTGACGGGAATGGAAACCGACCTCAAGTTGGTCCGCAAGGTCGGCCGGGCCGCCATCGCCATTTCGATTGCGGGAATCGTCGTTCCGTTCGTCTGTGGTTTCGCGCTTGGGCAATTCCTGCCTGAAAGCCTGCTGCCGCATCCGGAAGCGCGCCTGGTGGCATCGCTCTTCATGGGCACAGCGCTGTCGATTTCGTCCGTGAAGATCGTTGCGGTGGTGGTGCGCGAGATGAATTTCATGCGCCGCGATGTCGGCCAGATCATCGTCGCGACCGCCGTCATCGACGACACGATAGGATGGATCATCATCGCCGTCATTTTCAGCCTGGCCTCGCGCGGCAGCCTCGATATCATCGCTGTTGCGCAGGCCGTCATCGGGACGATGGTGTTTCTCGCGATCAGTTTCACCATTGGCCGGCGGCTGGTGTTCCAGCTGATACGCTGGGCCAATGACAATCTCGTCAGTTCGGCCGCCGTCATCACCGTGATCCTGCTGCTGATGAGCGGCATGGCGCTGATAACGCATCTGATAGGCGTCCATACCGTGCTCGGGGCATTCGTCGCCGGCGTGCTGGTCGGTGAATCCCCCATTTTGACCCGTCAGATCGATGAGCGGCTGCGCGGATTGATCAGCAGCCTCTTCATGCCGGTGTTCTTCGGCCTCGCGGGTCTAAGCGCCGACCTTACCGTCCTGAAGGATCCGAATCTGCTTCTGCTCACGGCCGCCTTGATCCTGATCGCAAGCATCGGAAAATTCGGCGGCGCCTTCGTCGGCGGAGCGTTGGGTGGATTGAGCCGCAACGAGTCGTTCGCTCTTGCCAGCGGCATGAATGCCCGCGGTTCGACCGAAGTCATCATCGCCACCATCGGCCTTTCGATCGGCGTGTTGAGTCAGAACCTGTTCTCGATGATCGTGACCATGGCGATCTTGACCACGATGGCGATGCCACCGATGTTGCGCGCCGCATTGGCCCGGCTCCCGCTGGGCAAGGATGAAAAGACCCGGCTGGAACGTGAGGAGGCGGAGCAGAGGGGGTTCCTCGCCAAACTGGAGCGTCTGCTCCTCGCGGTGGATGAAAGCGCCAACGCGAAGTTTGCCTCGCACATTGCCGGCCTGCTTGCCGGCGCGCGGGAACTACCCATCACCGTGCTTCATATCGGCCGACGGGCCAGGCATCAGGAGAAGAAGCGCGGCGAGCAGGAAAGTCACGAGACCGCGGTGAAGAACGCGGCCAAGGCGATTGCCGAGACCGAAGAGGACAGCGCGGGGAACGTCGAAGTGACGACGAGGGCGCGGCAGAAGAAAGCCGGCGAGGCCATCGTCGAGGAGGCGCAGAAGGGCTTCGATCTGATGATAGTCGGGATGGAGAAGGTGACCGGCGGCAAGGATGGTTTCGACAAGACGATCGAAGACGTGGCGGCAGGATTCGACGGCCCGATCGCGATCGCTGCGGCCAAGGGCGCGCATCTCAAGCGGCCGACGACCGATTCCATCAGGATACTCGTGCCGGTATCCGGCAGCGGCGTCTCCAGGCGCGGCGCGGAAGTTGCCGTTGCGCTCGCCCGTCCCGCCGCAACCTCGCTTCGCGTGATCTATGTCGCGACGACAAGGGATACGCTTTCACTGCTACAGGAGGAAGCCATCCTGAAGGATACCAGCGAGCTTGCCGCACGCTACGGCGTTGAAATCACGACCACCATGCGTGTCAATTTGGCGCCGGAGGAAGCCATTGTGCGGGAGGTCCAGAGCGCCGGCATTGACCTGGTCGTCATGGGCGTCGACCGCATTCAGGGCGATACCCTGAACTTCGGCGGCGTCGCCGCCGCGGTGCTCAGGAAGTCCAAAGCGTCGGTCTTGCTGGTCTCGAGCGGCGAGCCCGGAGCGGCGGTCAGCCGGGAGACGGTTTGACCGGAGATCACATCTTTAGTCGGCTCAGGCCGGCGGACCGGCGAAGCGTGCACGATAACCTCGCCAGGCCAGACAGACGGAATATCCCGCAGCCGCGCCGATCGCGGCGCCCAGCGATTTGAACTCCACATCGCGCAGGCTCGGATGGCGGCCGGCGGCGATGAACTGCAGCGGCTCGAATAGCGCCGCCGCCAGCGACAGCGTCAGCACGATCAGCCAGAGTTTCCTGGGATAGGCCGCGGCAAACAGCGCGCCCACGGTAGCCATCGCGCAGAACCGCTCGATGTTTGGCGACAATCCCGTGGTGGGGCGGAAGCCGATCGGTACGATCGTGACCAGGAGAACGATCGCAATCGAGAGCCAGGCCGCGCCCCTGATAACCAGCCGCATATTCATCACGCTGCAGTCCTTCACATCGGCTCGGCGTCTGAAACGCTTACGGAAAAGCTTTTGCGCCGGCCGGTGCGGCCGCTGCAGACCGCTTTCGCCGTCGCAAAACCGGACACCCCGGACAGTCCGGCTGTGCCGAAAAGGGCTGGCGCCGCGGCCTTTGCGCCATTAGCGCGAAGATATGGCGGGAAATACGTTCCGTTCGTCATGCGTCCACACCTTCACCGAGGGAGTCGGCGATGCGGGTTAGTCTTCTGCAATATCCGGTCCAGTTGCAATATCCGGTCCAGCTGCAATATCGGTCCAGCGCGCCGCAGCGCGCGGCAAGCGTGGCCGCATGGTTAAGGCGAGTTCATTAACCGACACGGGAAGATTGCGGCGCCAAACGCATCGGCTATTGGGGTTGCAGCAATTCGCCGGCCGGCATCGTCGCGTAGATTTCATCGTTGCCTTTGAGATGCAGGAATGGATCGAGGCCGCCAGGGCCGAGCCCGCCGACATCGAGGAGCTCGAGGTCGAATATTAGGCAGCGCGGGGATCGTGCACTACCTCTACGATTACTCGCCGGACATGGAGTATCTCGAAATCGTCAGCCCGGCGGACTTCAAGACCGTCGACATGCCGCCGGCCACCGACAAGGTGCCGCCGGTGACAGCCTGGAAGTGACTGATATGTCGTCCCCGGAGGAATTAACCTTTGTCGTCGGCCGCTGGCTGCGGCCGATCGTGGCTGTCCTGCATGTGGTGCGCTGGATCCTGCCGGCGCCAATATCTAGCCGTGAACAGGGGAGTACGGAGCCCAACCGCTGATTCGGGCGCGATTCGTTCCGCCCGCGTTCCGAACCTTAAGATGCCGCCGGCTCCCGTTGCATTTTGGCACAACGACCGGCCTCAAGGCCGGGTGCGAACGCCGGGAGCCGGCAGGCGCCAGCCGACCACCGTCGCCTCGACGGTGCCACCGGATTCGTTATTCTTCCATTCGCCATCGATGAAGCGGCAGGCGAATGGCAGTTGGTACGTGCCGCTGTGATCCTCGCAAAGTACCTGAACCGGCAAATCCGGCGGCGGTTCACCGTTGCCATCGAATTCGGCCAGCCGTCGTTCGCGCGTTGCCATGTTGTGACTCTCCTTCAGTGCGGCGTGAGGTGCCGCGGTTTGGGTTCCCGCGCCCTGACCGCCATTCCCTGGTCCAGGCTTTTAACGCCGCAAACCTCAACGCGCGAATGAGGTTTCAGTATGATAACGTCGACGCCCTGCGCCGCCTCGCAACAAATTGACCGCGATGGGCGCCTTTTGAATGAGGATTTTGATGATCGGCCGGATCGTTCTCGTCGCGTCGGTGGTTTTGGCGTCCAGTCTGGTGATGCGTGGGAACGCGCGGGCCCAGGACGTTCCCGGCATCGAAATCTGCACCGTCGAAAAGACCATGGAGCGGCGCACCTCTTGCCTGCAGAGCAACGTCGATTTCCTGATGAAGACGATCACGAAGCTCGGCGCCGATCATCGGCAGAAGCTCGACGCCGCCAGCCGCCAGATCGAGGCGCTGAAAAGCGCGGTCGCCTCGTTGCAGAAGACCGTCGACGATCTGCAGGCGGCGCAGAAGAAGGCGGCCGAGGATGCAAAGAAGAAGGCCGACGCGCCGGCGGGCAAGGATGGCGTGAAGTAATTTCGGCGCACCTCATGTTTCCGCAATGCGGAAGAAGCCGGTTTCCCGTTTCGCGGGCAAGCGACCGAGAGCAAGGACTGTCAAATGCAGTGTCTGCAAATCAATCATGATGCGGGCGCTTCGAATGAGGGCCGTACTCCATGAATCCCGCCCAGAAGGCGCTGTGGTTTATCGAAAGCCATCTTGCCGGCGAACTCACGCTCGACGGGATCGCCGCGATCGGCGGTATCTCGCGCTTCCATATGGTCCGGGCGTTCGGTGCCGCGACGGGGCTGTCGGTCATGCGCTATGTGCGCGCGCGACGGCTCACGGAAGCGGCGCGGGCGCTCGCAAATGGCGCGCCGGATATCCTCAACCTGGCGCTGGAGGCGGATTACGGCTCTCACGAAGCATTCACCCGCGCGTTCCGCGACCATTTCGGGGTCACGCCCGAAACGGTCCGCAGCTCGACGTGCCTTGACCGCCTCAAGCTTCAGGAGCCGATCGTCATGGATTCGACCGTCATCGACAACCTTCAAGCGCCGCGCTTCGAAACCGGCAAGCCGTTCCTCGTCGCCGGCATCGGCGAGCGCTACACCTGCGAAAGCGGCGCCGCGATTCCCGGCCAGTGGCAGCGCTTTCACCAGTCCGTCGACCGCATTCCCGGCCGGATCGGCAAGGTGGCCTACGGCGTCTGCTGCAATGCCGATGACGCCGGCAATTTCGACTACATCGCCGGCGTCGAGGTCTCCGACTTTTCCGACCTGCCGCGCGAATTCGCAAGGGTTCGCATCCCCGAACAGAGATATGCGGTGTTTTCGCACCGTGAGCACGTCTCGACCATTCGCCGCACCGTCAACACGATCTGGAATCACTGGCTGCCATCGTCCGGCCTGAAGGCCGCCGATGCGCCCAACTTCGAGCGCTATGACGAAAACTTCGATCCGCTGACTGGCGATGGCGGGCTCGAGATATGGATACCGGTGAGGGAGTAGCGGGCACGCCGTTCAGCCGAACGAGCGACATTGCGGTCAAGTACGTCTCGGGGTCTGTAGCATCCAAGAAACGCAAAGACGTATGTGAGCAGAACGAAGAGCGGACCGAGCATGATCACAACGGCCGGCGTGCGCAGGCCTGCCGGGCCAATCAAGAAATGCCCGAATCCGCGGACGAGGCAGCTGGGAGAGAGTTCGCATGCGCAGAAGAGCAGGAATGCCGGAACAACGCTGAGTACAGTCAGCAATGCGAGGATGAAGCAGATGACGCAAGAGATTCGTCCCATGTTTTCTCACCGAAGCGTAAGGTTGGTTGCAACAGGTTGCGATTTCAGCCGCCGGCCGGGTCCGCATTGCCGTCTCGACAACGTGCTGATGATCTTTGTCATGCCCTGACGATGCGCCGCCGATTGGCAGTGCCTTTGCGCGGCATGGTCAGGATTTGCGTATTCTTGTGCAGATATCGCGCAGGCCCGGGATCGAGCTGGCGGTCTCGAATGGGCCTACTGGCCGGGGAGTTGGCCGCACGCAACGCTGCCCTGCGCGGCTGCATGTCCCGACATTGCTTGGCAAGCGATATCGACTTTGCCATAACATGGCGCAACGAAATCGTTGCGCGTGCGGACGAAGCCTGGAATCCGCCTGCAGCCAAAAAAAGCGGGGGATTTCATGTCCAATGTTCGCGTTCTTGCCACCGGCCTCGAATTTCCCGAAGGGCCGGTCGTGCTGCCGGATGGCTCGGTGGTGCTGGTCGAGATCCGCGGCCGCCGGCTGACCCGAGTCTGGCCCGACGGCCGCAAGGAGGTGGTCGCCGAGATCCCGGGCGGTCCCAATGGCGCAGCGCTCGGCCCCGACGGCAAGATGTATGTCTGCAACAATGGCGGATTCAGCTGGATCCCGACGCGCAACCTGATCATGCCGGGGCCGCAGCCCGATGACTATCTCGGCGGCTCGATCCAGCGCGTGGATATGCAAAGCGGCAAGGTCGAGACGGTCGTCGATAAATGCGGCGAGTATCCGCTACGCGGGCCGAACGACCTGGTGTTCGACAAGCATGGCGGGCTCTGGTTCTCCGATCTCGGCAAGCGTCGCGCCCGCGACATGGATGTCGGCGCGTTCTACTACGTCAAGCCCGGCATGAAGGAGATCGTTGAAGTCGTGCACGGCGTGCTGCCCGCCAACGGCATCGGCCTGTCGCCGGACGAGAACACCGTCTATATCGCCGAAACTCCCACCGCGCGGCTGTGGGCTTACGATCTTTCCGCGCCCGGCACGCTGAAACCGCGCGACGTGATCTATCGCGGCGAGCGCGGCAAGCCGATCGCCGGCCTCGGCGGCTACCAGATGTTCGATTCTCTGGCGGTGGAGGCTGGCGGCAATGTCTGCGTCGCCACCCTGGTTTCGGGCTGCATTTCGGTGATCGCGCCGGACGGCACCCTGGTCGAACAGGTGCCGACCGGCGACCGCGTCACCACCAACATCGCCTTCGGCGGCCCCGAGTTGAAGACCGCCTACATCACGCTGTCAGGCAAGGGCGAACTGATCGCGATGGACTGGGCGCGGCCCGGCCTGCCGCTGAATTTCTTGAACAAGTGACGCTTGCGCAAAGCGCAGTCGTCATTCCGGGGCGATGCAAAGCATCGAACCCGGGATCTCGAGATTCCGGGTCTGGTGCTGGCGCACCATCCCGGAATGACAGCACGGGAAACGGAGTACTGAATGCCCTGGCTTGAACCGACAACCCTGAGCGGTCCTTATGCGCGGCTGGAGCCGCTGTCGCAGGATCATTGCGACGGGCTGACCGAGGCGGTGAAGGACGGCGAGCTGTGGAAGCTCTGGTACACCTTCGTCCCCAAGGCCGAAGACATGCGCAAGGAGATCGACCGCCGGCTTTCCCTGCAGGCGGCGGGGTCGATGCTGCCATGGACGGTGTTCGATGCCGACGGCAAGATCGCGGGCATGACGACCTATATGAACGTCGACGCGCCGAACCGGCGGGTCGAGATCGGCTCGACCTGGTACGCCAGGCGCGTGCAGCGCAGCGCGCTCAACACCCAGTGCAAATTACTGCTGCTCACCCACGCCTTCGAACAGCGCGATTGCATCGCGGTTGAATTCCGCACCCATTTCTTCAACCATCAGAGCCGGCGCGGCATCGAGCGGCTGGGCGCCAAACAGGACGGCATCCTGCGCAACCATCAGATCGCCTCGAACGGCACGCTGCGCGACACCGTGGTCTACAGCATCATCGCCAGCGAATGGCCGACGGTGAAGGTGCATCTGACCTATCAACTTCATGAAAAGGCGCGGTAGCGTACCGCCGGAGCCAAGATGACCGATACATTCGACTACGTGATCATAGGCGCGGGCTCAGCCGGCTCGGTGCTCGCCAACCGGCTGAGCGAGGATGCCGGCACCAGCCTCTGCGTGCTCGAGGCAGGCCCCAGCGACTGGCATCCCTACATCCATCTGCCGGCCGGCTTCATCAAGACCTTCCACATGAAGAGCATCAACTGGGCCTACCAGCAGGAACCGGGGCCGTGGACCGGCGGCCGCAGCATCTACGCGCCGCGCGGCAAGACCCTCGGCGGCTCCTCCTCGATCAACGGCCACATCTACAACCGCGGCCAGCGCCAGGATTTCGACACCTGGGCTCAACTCGGCAATCGCGGCTGGGGCTATCCGGACGTGCTGCCTTACTTCAAGCGGCTGGAGCGGCGGGTCGGCGAGGGCGACGATACCTATCGTGGGCGCGACGGCGCGCTGACCGTCACCACCATGGACTGGCGCGATCCGCTCTGCGAGGCCTTCATGGCCGGCGCCATGAGCCTCGGAATTCCCAGAAACCCCGATTACAACGGCGCGATCCAGGAGGGCGTCTCCTACGCCCAGCGCACCATCCAAAACGGCCTGCGCGTCAGCGCGGCGACCGCGTTCCTGCACCCGGCGCGGAAACGGCCGAACGTCCATGTGCGCACGCACGCGCATGCGACCAACATCATCTTCGAGGGCAAGCGCGCGGTCGGCGTGCGCTACATCAAGGGTGGCAGGAACGGCACCCCGGTCGAAGTGCGCGCCAACAAGGAAGTCATCCTCGCCGGCGGCACCTATAATTCGCCGCAACTCCTGCAATTGTCCGGCGTCGGTTCGCCGGAACTCTTGGGTTCGCTCGGCATCGAGGTGCGCCACGCGCTGCCGGGTGTCGGCGAGGGATTGCAGGATCATTACGCGCCGCGTTCGGTCGCCCGCGTCAAGAACATCAAGACCATCAACGAGCTCAGGCGGGGCCTGAGCCTGTGGGTGGAAGCGCTGAAATGGGCGACCACGCGGCGCGGCCTGCTGTCGCTGTCGCCGACCATGGTCTACTGCTTCTGGCACTCCGGCGAGAGCACCGAGAGCTCCGACCTGCAACTGACCTTTACGCCCGCGAGCTACAAGGAGGGCGTGCAGGGCCAGCTCGAGGACGAGCCCGGCATGACGGTGGCCTCCTGGCAGCAACGGCCGGAAAGCCGCGGCTATGTCCGCGCCCGTTCGGCCGATCCGTTCGCGCCGCCGATCATCCAGACCAATTACCTGGTCGAGGAACTCGACCGCCGCACCGTGGTTGCCGGCATGAAGCTGGCGCGGCGACTGCTGTCGTCGGCGCCGCTGGCGCCGTACTTCGCCTACGAAGACTTTCCCGGACCCAACGTGCAGTCCGACGATGAGTTTCTGGCGGCGGCCACGCAACGCGGCACCACCACGTTCCATCCCGGCTGCACCTGCCGGATGGGGCCGGCCGATGCCAAATGGGCTGTTGTCGACGACCAGCTGCGCGTGCACGGGCTGCAGGGCCTGCGCGTGGTCGACGCCTCGATCATGCCGCGGATGATCTCGGCCAACCTCAACGCTTCGACCCTGATGATCGCCGACAAGGCCTCGGACATGATCCGCGGCAAGAACGCGCCGGAAGCGGCGGTCGTGAGCGGAACGGGCGTCTAGCGCCTATTCCGCCGGGTTCTCGTTTCGCTGTTGCGGCTAGCGCTCACGGCTCCA
>JBAQER010000476.1:0-5940 GCA_049286845.1 Bradyrhizobium sp. | reverse complement strand
CGCCGGTGCTCGAGGAGCTGTCGCGGGAAACCGGCGAAAGCGCCCATTTTGCCGTACGAATGGGCGACGCGGTCGTGGTGATCGCCCGCACCAGCGGCCCCGGCGCATTTCAACTGACCGATCGCGTCGGCGTGGTACGGCCGGCCCATTGCACCGCACTCGGCAAGATCATCCTGGCGTCGTTGCGTCCGGAGCAGTTGAAACGGTTTCTCGAACGCGTCGACCTGAAACCATCGACCGAGAAATCGATCACCGACATTCCGGCGCTGATGCGCGAAATCGCCGAGATCAAGCACAGCGGCATCGCCTTCGACGATGGCGAGTTCAATCCGGAGGTTCGGTGCATCGCCGTGCCGGTGATGGATTTTACCGGCCAGACCGTCGGGGCACTTGGCATATCCGGCCCGATCTGGCGGCTTTCCATTCAGGCGCTGCAAAATCACGCCAAGACGATACGGGCTGCGGCCAATCGGCTGTCCGCCGAATTTGGCGCCAAAGATATCGCGAAATCCACCTAAGGACGAAGCCGGCGTCCGCATTTGGCGTTGACAGGAACCTCCGCGTCCGGAAATATCATCCGACAATAGAAAAACGTCTCTCACATTCTCGCATACGCGGATTGAAGGGGGACATCGCGGAAAACGCCCTTTGGGAGGAGACCAACGATGACCCGCTACAGCCGACGTACACTTTTGAAGGGGGGCGCCGCCTTTGCCGGCGCATCGGCACTTGGCTTTCCGGCGATCGTCCGCGCCCAAGCCAGCACGATCAAGTTCGGCCATGTGACGCCGCTGACCGGATTTCTCGGCGCGATCGGCAGCTATGCCCAGTTGGGCGTGAAACTGGCTGCGGAAGAGATCAATCAGGCCGGCGGCATCATGGGCAAGCAGATCGACCTGATGTCGGAAGACTCGGTCAATCCCGCCACCGCCGCCACCAAGGCGCAGCGCATGCTGGAGCAGGACGGCGCCGTGGTGCTGCTCGGCGAAATCTCGTCGGCATCCTCGCTCACCATCATGCAGGTCGCCGAACGCAACAAGAAGGTGTTCTTCTCGACCGGCGCCCGCTCCGACGCTTTGCGCGGCAAGAGCTGCAACCGCTACTCCTTCCACTGCGACATTCCGAACACGGTGATGGTCAATGCCGTCGGCACCGCGCTGCTGCAAAAGGGCATGGTGAAGGACAAGAAGTTCTTCACGCTGACCGCCGACTACATTTTCGGTCACGACCTGCTGAAGGCGGCCAAGACCTTCTTCGCCGCCAACAATGCCAACCTGATCGGCGACGAATTGATCGCGACCGACGTCACCGATTTCAGCCCGTATCTCTTGAAAATCCGGCAGGCCAAACCGGACGTGGTGTGCTGCAACCTTGCCGGCAATCAGGTGACCAACCTGGTCAAGCAGTATGCCGAGTTCGGATTCCCTTACCCGCTGGTCGGCTTCAATCTCAACACCGGCGATGCCTGGGCCGCCGGCGAGGGCAATCTGAGCGGCACCTGGCCGACCGTCTGGTATCACACGCTGGACAATCCCGCCTCCAAAGCCTTCGTCGCCGCCTTCAGCAAGAAATACGGCAAACCCCCGGAAAACCACGCCTGGATCGACTACATCACGCTGAAGCTGCTGGCGCAGGCGATGAACGAGCTCAAGTCGACCGACAGCGAAGCGCTGATCGCACATTTCGAGAAGCAGACGCAGTTCGACATCATGAAGGCACGCAAGGGCTATTTCCGCAACTGGGACCATCAACTGGTTCAGGAGGCCTATCCGTTCACGGTGAAGCCGAAGAACGAGATGAAGGACAAGTGGGACATGCTTATGCTCGGCGACGCCGTACCGGTGCCGGGCGAGCCGCTGGAAAAGATCTATCCGACCAAGGCGCAAAATCCCTGCGAGATGAAGGTATAGCGCGCCGCTTCGCGCGCTTGGCTTCGTGGGCGTCAACGACGCCGGTACCGAAAGGCCGGCGCCGCTTTTTCTGAAGCCATTTCCGTTCCGACGATTGAATCGAAACGGGGCTCTATTTCTTGTTTGGCGCGTTTTCTTCATGCGAACCGGTATCCACTTCGCTGGAAAACGCTCTAGGGCAGCGGAATACATATGCAGTTCGGGTTTTTGCTGGAGCAGGTAGTGAATGGCCTCGTGCTCGGAGGCTATTATCTGCTGATCGCGCTCGGGCTGTCGCTGATCTTCAGCGTCGGCGGTGTGGTCAACCTGGCGCATGGCGCGTTCTATGCGCTCGGCGCCTATGCCTCGGTCGAAATCACCAAATATCTCGGCTTCGGCCCCGCCGTGGTGCTGTCGCCGATCGCGGTCGCGATGCTGGGCATCCTGTTCGAACGGTTCATCCTGCGCCGTTTCTACACCGCCGACCCGATCCTCAGCCTGCTGGTGACCTTCGGCCTTGCCATGGTCGCCGAGCAGGCAATCCGCATCGTCTGGGGCGCGCCGCCCTTGTCGGCGTCGATCCCGCCGGTGTTTCGCGGCTCCGTTATCGTCGGCGATTTCCTGTTTTCGCGCTATCGCCTGCTGATCCTTGCCGTGGTCGCAGCGATACTGCTCGCGGTCTGGCTGCTGCTGCACAAGACCTCGTTCGGCCGCGTGGTGCGCGCCGGCATCCAGCGGCCGGACATGGTGGCGGCGCTCGGCATCCGGCTGCAGCCCTACATGACCGCCATCGTCATGCTCGGCGTCGGCATGGCCGCGATGGGCGGCGCGTTCTTTGCGCCTATCACCATCGTTCATCCGGCAATGGGCGCCGAGATCATCACCGTCGCCTTTGTCGTGGTGGTGATCGGCGGCCTCGGCAGCTTCTGGGGCGTGGTGCTCGCCGCCATGCTGGTCGGCGTCGTGCGCGGCATCACCATCCATTTCGCACCCGCCGCCGGCGAAGCATCGATCTACATCCTGATGTTCCTGATCCTGCTGGTGCGGCCGCGCGGCTTGCTTGGCGAGCGTATCGAGAAATTCGAATGACCACCGCATCTCCAATGTCGAAATACCGGCCATTGTTACTGGCAACCCTCGCGCTGATCGTGCTGCCGCTCGGCCTGCAGGCGCTCGGCCTGTCGCTCAACACCGGAATCATGGTGGTGGCGGTGGCGATCGCCACCATGGGGCTCAACCTCTGCGTCGGCTATACCGGCCTCGTCTCGTTCGGCCACGGCACCTGGTTCGGCATCGGCGCCTATGCCGCGGGCCTGATCCAGCTCCACTGGTTCGGCGGCCAGATCTGGCTGCCGCTGCTGCTGTCGATGGTCGCGGTCGCGATCTCCTCGACCGTCGTCGGCGTCATCATCCTGCGCCGCCGCGGCGTCTACTTCTCGCTGCTGACGCTGGCGCTCGCCGCGCTGACCTACACCACCGCGTTCCGCTGGACCGCCGTCACCGGCGGCGAGGACGGTCTCGGCGGGTTGAAGCGCGGCAGCATCGGACCGTTCAGCCTCGACAATGCGTTGACCTATTACATCGTCGTCGCGCTGATCGGGCTCGGCGTGCTCTATCTGCTGCTGCGCCTGGTGCGATCGCCGTTCGGCCATGTGCTGGTCGCGATCCGCGAGAACCAGTTGCGCGCCACCTTCCAGGGCTATCCGGTCGAGCGCTACAAGCTTGCCGTGTTCGTGATCTCGGCTGTGGTAACCGGGCTCGCCGGCGGGCTGGTCGGATTCCAGAACTACCTGGTTTCGGCCGAAGCGGTCTCGGTGCCGTTTTCCGGCGAGTTGCTTGCGATCGTCGTGATCGGCGGCATGCGCAGCATGCTCGGGCCCGCGCTCGGCGCGTTGTTCTTCTTTCTGTTCCGCGAGCTGTTTTCGATCTGGACCACGGACTGGCTGCTCTGGTTCGGACTGATCTTCGTTGCCTTCGTGCTGTACTCGCCGGGCGGCCTCGTCGGCATCTGGGCCACGCTGTGCCGGCGCTGGTGGCCGGTGCCGGAAGAATCCGCGGCCATGAGCCGGCGCAAGATCTACGAAGGCTTGCCGCTGCCGGATTTCCTCAGGCCGGAAAGCCTCAAGGGCACCGTGCTCGAGGTCAAGGGCATCGCCAAGCATTTCGGCGGCATCCGCGCCGTCTCCGGCGCCAGCCTCGAGGTCGGCGCCGGCGAGATCCACGCCCTGATCGGCCCGAACGGCGCCGGCAAGACCACATTGTTCAATCTGGTCTCGGGTCTCTACCCGGCCGATCAGGGCACCGTGCGCCTCAACGGCCGCGAGATCCAGGGCGTGCCGTCCGACCTGATCTGCCACCAGGGTCTGGCACGTTCGTTCCAGATCACCAACCTGTTCAAGGAACTGTCGATCTACGAGAATTTGCGGCTGTCGCTGCAGGCGCAGCACAGAATCGGCTTCAACATCTGGCGCGACATCGACAGCTATCCGGAAGTGCACGCCGAGACTGTCGCGCTGATCAAGTTCCTCGGCCTCGAAGGCATCGAGGAGATCCAGGGCGGCGAACTGTCCTATGGCGGGCAGCGGCTGGTGGATCTCGGGATCGCACTCGGCTCCAAGCCGCAGGTGCTGTTGCTCGACGAGCCGCTGGCGGGCCTTGCCGCCGCCGAACGCGAGCGCGTCTCCAACCTGGTCAAGAACGTGGCCGCCAACATTCCGGTTTTGATCGTCGAGCACGACATCGATCGCGTGCTTGGCTTCTCTCAGCAAGTCACCGTGATGAACCAGGGCGAAGTGCTGATGACCGGCACACCCGAAGCGATACGCACCAACCGGCGCGTACAGGAGATCTATACCGGCACCGGCATTCCCGAGGTCGAACACAGCCGCAGCGACGAGGCCTGCGAAGGCACAGCGCATGTTCTGCGCTTCGAGGCCGTCAACACCTTCTACGGCAAGAGCCATATCCTTCACGGCGCCACGCTCGACGTCCGCGAAGGCGAGATCGTCGCGCTGCTGGGGCGCAATGGCGCCGGCAAGTCCACGCTCCTGAAGACGATCGCCGGGCTGGTGCCGCTGGCGTCCGGCACGATGGAATTCGAGGGCTGCAATATCGCCCGCCTCCCTGCCCCGGATATCGCGCGCGCAGGGATCGGCTACGTGCCTCAGGGGCGCGGATTGTTTGCCGGCATGACGGTGCGGGAAAACCTCTCGCTCGGCCGCCTGGCGCGCAAGACCGACGGCAGCCACGGCGTGGTATGGAGCGAGGCACAGATCCTCGACTATTTCCCGCGCCTGAAGGAGCGGCTCGATGTCGCGGCGGATTACCTGTCCGGCGGCGAGCAGCAGATGGTGGCGGTGGCGCGCGCGATGTCCGGCAACGTCAAACTGCTGTTGCTGGACGAGCCGTTCGAGGGCCTGGCGCCGACCGTGATCCTCGAACTGTTCAAGGTGTTCGACCTGTTGCGCCGGCACACCTCGATCGTGATCGTCGAGCACAATCTCGACCTGGTGCTGGCGCTGGCCGACCGCGTCTTCGCGCTGGAGCGCGGCGCGGTGTTTCACGAGGGGCCGGCGGCCCCGCTGCTGACCGATCTCGATTACCGCAAGAAGATTCTGTGGCTGTGACAGCCACGCATGTGATGTCATTGCGAGCCAACGGGTCGCGCGCCCGATGACAGGCTCCGCGAAGCAATCCATCTCACCGCGCAAAGAAAAAAGAGTGGATCGCTTCGCTCCCAATGGCGGGGAAGCACGTCGGCCCCACAACGACCCGTCATCCCCCGCCACCGGGTCTCGCCTTCGACGAGCCCGATGACAGGCCCCTGCGGGGTATCCAGTACGCCGCGGCTTCTCGATTGTATCACGGACGTCTCTGGGATGCTGGATCACCCGCTTTCGCGGGTGATGACGGCTGGAGGCTTTGGCGCGTGCGCGCCATAAGCGTTTACTGATTCAAATTTAAAACAGCGTATGTTCTCAAACACAGCTTCGCGATCTCGCGGCGCGATACGCCCGAGGTTTGCCAGAAATTTCCACGACCCTCCAATCAG
>JBAQER010000475.1:0-4012 GCA_049286845.1 Bradyrhizobium sp. | reverse complement strand
GCGTCGATCCACGGCGAAAGCAGCTTCACGACGCCTGCCAGCAGCACCGAGACCACGGTGGAAACGGCAAGGGTCATCCAGCGGCTGCCGAACAGGAAGCCGCGCAGAAGCGCGTCGTCGCCGCTGGCGCGGTACTCCGGAATGATCTTTTGCGCCGACGCGGAGATGCCGAAGTCCATCATGCTGCCGAGCAGCAGCACCCAGGTCCAGACATAGACATAGACGCCGTAATCCGAGCCACCCATCCAGCGCGCCAGCAGGATCTGCGAAAGGTAGGCCATCGCGGCGCTGACGACGCGGATGATGAATACCGTGCCGGCGAGCCGCCTGGTCACGGAAGCGTCGCTGGAGCCGCCGAGAAAGCCGGCGAGCATGGCCCGCAGCCGCGTGGTCGCGCCTGCAGGCGAAGCTGGTGCGGATTGAGTGTCCATCACGGCCAAGGCGGCAAAATCCCTGAAGCCGCGTCGGGCGCGGCGGTGATGCGGACCTATCAACTATTCGTTAAGATTCGGTCTCCCGGCGTCGCCCCGGCGAACGCCGGGGCCCAACCACAGAGCGCAGTTGGTTGAGAAGGTTTCGACCACCGTGCCCAAACCCGGCCGCCGCGGCGTATGGGTCCCGGCGTTCGCCGGGACGACACCGAGCTAGTTCAAATTGACATTGAATTCGTAGGCGCGGTCGCCGCCGACCAGGGTCAGTTTGAGGGCGGCGCCCTCCGGCTTGGCGCCCGGCGGCAGGCCGTCGAGCTCGAAGCCGAAGCGCTTGACCCCGGGGGGCCCGCCTTCCAGCAGCTTCGGAACCGGCAGCGCCCAGTCCGGCGTCGGCCCTTCGACGAACAGGCTGACTTCGCGGGCGTCGGGTGCCACCACGTCGACCAGCACGTTGGATTTGCCGTCGCGCCTGACGTCGCGGATGGTCAGCGGGTTGGAATCGCCGACATTGGCGGGCTTGGGCACGGTATCCAGGGCTGCGAACAGCGCGCTGTCCTCGGTGCTCGCCACGCTGGTGAAGGCGAGTTCGGCCCTGGCTTCGACGGGGATGCAGAGCTTCTCGCAGACCGCGTAGCTGATCTCGGCGCGCAGTTTCACCGGCTTGTCGGCGTTCTTGGCGACGATCCGCAGCGGTAGCACGATCTGGGTCTTGTAGCCCAGCGAGGTGCCGCCGGCGCCGTCGTCGAACTTCATCGGGGCCGGCCACAGAACGGTCACGGCTTCGACATTCTCCGATTTCGAGAAATCGAAGCGCGGAGGTACCCCGGAATCCCCCGGGGTGCGCCAGTAGGTCTTCCAGCCCGGCTGCAGCTGGAAGGCGATGCCGCCGAGCAGCACCGCGCCGCTGCGCGATCCCGCCAGCAGCCGCACCGCGGAATGATCATCCCGTTGCCACGGCGAGGAATCCTGGGCGCAGGCCTCGATCGCCAGCGATGACATCAACATTGTGGCGGCCAGGCCGAGCGCGGCCCGCAGGGGAACTATCACGATCATGAGACGTCTTTACAGGCAGCCAGGGCGGCAAACCATTGAATTGCTTGTGATCTGCGACGAAATCCGGCGCCGAGCTTGATTGACAGAACCGGCACCCAATATCAGGATATGTACCTACATGAGAGTCCTTGCGGATGGGCGCTGAAGGCAAAACACCGGGGATGAGCCACACCGCCGCCGGCCGCAGCGACGATTCGGATCATCGCGGCTATCTCGACGGCCAGCTCCTGATCGCGATGCCGGTGATGGGCGATCCTCGCTTCGAGCGTTCGGTGATCTATCTCTGCGCGCATTCCTCCGAAGGCGCCATGGGCATCATCGTCAATCGCCCGGCCGGCAGCATCGACTTTCCCGAACTGCTGGTGCAGCTCGACATCATCCAGAAGGTCGACCAGATCAAGCTGCCGGAAAACGCCGAGAGCATGAAGGTGCTGAAAGGCGGCCCGGTCGAGACCGGACGCGGCTTCGTGCTGCATTCGAGCGATTTCTTCATCCAGGATGCGACGCTGAAGATCGACGAAGGCATTTGCCTGACTGCGACCGTGGATATTCTCAAGGCGATCGCAAAAGGTGCCGGGCCGAAACACGCGATCCTCGCGCTCGGCTATGCCGGCTGGGCGCCGGGACAGCTGGAAACCGAAATCCAGGACAATGGCTGGCTGCACTGCGACGCCGATCCGGACCTGATCTTCGGCGGCGATGTCGAGGAAAAATACCTCCGCGCGCTGCGCAAGATCGGCATCGATCCGGGCATGCTGTCGAACGAAGCGGGGCATGCGTAGCTTCAGATGGTCGTCATGGCCGGGCTTGACCCGGCCATCCATCCACTTCGAGAAAACCCTTTATGAAGATTGCTGGATACGCGGGTCAAGCCCGCATATGACAAGGGCGTTTGAATCCGCTACTCCGCCGCCTGCTGTGCGACCGTGGGCTCGGTGCCGGCCACCGTGGCGCGGCGCATGTCGCGTGGCTGCGACTGGTCGTAGCGGCGGACGCGGTGCAGGGTCTGGCGGTTGTCCCACATGATGAGATCATGCAGCGTCCATTTGTGGACGTAGACGAATTCCGGCTGGGTGGCGTGCTCGGTGAGGTCGCGCAATAACAGCCGCGCCTCCGGAACGCTCATGCCGAGAATCGCGCCGGCATGCGACGACAGGTACAGCGATTTGCGGCCATGCACCGGATGCCTGCGCACCAAGCGCTGCAACACCGGCTTGAACATCTGCTTCTCTTCCTCGGTGTAGTCGAGGAAGCCGAGCGAGCCGCGCGAATACATCAGCGAGTGTTCGCAGATCATGTCCTCGATCTCGGCCTTGGTGTCGTCGTCGAGCGCGTCATAGGCCGCGCGCATGTCGGCGAATTCGGTGTTGCCGCCCTTCGGGTTCACCACGCGCGCCGACAGCAGCGAGAATTTCGCCGGGATCGGGCGGAATGAACTGTCGGAATGCCACAGGCAGTTGCCGAGATTGAACAGATGGGTGCGGTGATCCTTCGGCAGCGGCTTGCCGTCCTTGCCGAGGTTGGAGACGTCGTTCAACCCGGACGTCAGCCGGTAGTCTTCCTTCTTCGTCACGGTGCCGCCGCGCGCATTCTCGCGTTCGCCGAAATTCAGCGCGAACGCCAGTTGCTGCTCATCGGTGATGTCCTGGTTGCGGAACAGCAGCACGGCGTATTTGTCCATGCCGGCTTCGATGTCCCTGGCCTCCTGCGGCGTCAGGGGTTTTCGCAAATCGACGCCGGAAACCTCGCCGAAAAAATGCGGGTGAAGTTGCCGGATCGTGACCGTCATGGGCGTTTCTCCTGATGAGCGGTTGCTCCGCTCTGCTTGGAGAAAAAACTACTCCCTGACCCTGCCGTGTCAACGGCGCCCCGCGCATGCCCGCCGTCAGGCGTTGCGGGCCATCAGGCCGCCGTCCACCGGGATGACCGCGCCGGTCAGGAACGAGGCTGCCGGCAGGCACAGGCTCAGCGTCATGTGCGCGACCTCTTCGGGGTCGCCGTAGCGGTTGAGCGCGGTCCGGCGCCTCGCATAGATCGCCTTGTGCTCCTCCGAAATCCGCTCCGTTATGGCGGTCCTGATCGGGCCCGGGCAGATGCAGTTCACGGTGATGCCGTCGCGGCCGAGCTCCACCGCGAGCGAACGGGTCAGCCCGACGACGCCGGCCTTGGCCGCCGAATACGGGCTGTGCAAGGCGGTGGCGCCGAGCGCCTCGGTGGAGGCGATGTTGACGATCCGCGGCGATTTCGATTGGCGCAAATGCGGCAGCGCGGCGCGGATGATGCGCTGGTGCGCGGTAAGCATCACGGCAAGTCCCTTCGCCCAGGCTTCGTCGTAGCCGTCGTCGTCGATTGCGACCCGCACCGAAATGCCGGCATTGTTGACGACGATGTCGAGCCCGCCGAAATGCGCGGCGACGGCGCCGACGACGGTCTTGATGTCGTCGGCGTTGGCAACGTCGAGCGTCCAGGCTCTGGCGCTGCGGCCGCTCGCCACGATCGCGTCGGCAACGGCGTTTGCGCCGTCGGCC
>JBAQER010000474.1:0-4183 GCA_049286845.1 Bradyrhizobium sp. | reverse complement strand
GGAAGCTCCTGCGCCAAGCCGACAACCCCGCCGGTCAGCAGGCCGCCTGACCTTCACGCAACGCTATCATAGCGCTCGCCGTCCCGCGCGCATGCGTCAATCAGGCGGTCTTCGTCGTATGCGTACGTCACTTCTGATGGGCGGCGCGGCTCATTGAATGGTCTATCCCAGCGCATGGGATCCAGGCCTGACCATTCAGGATGCGAAAGTTCACCCACGCTGATAATCTCATTCCATTGTCCGATTAGGGAATTGGATCATGCGGATCAGGTATTTTTTTCTGGCTCTGGCCGTTTCGGTTGTTTCTGCCTTTCAGGCGATGGCCGCCGGCAACAAGGACCTTCAGGACTGCAATCAGAGAACCGATTACGACCGTCAGATATCGGGTTGCAGCCGGGCGCTTTCATGGATGAAACCGCCGAATGAGCGGGCCCGGATCCATACGCTGAGAGGCATGGCTTTCACGAACAAGGAGGATTTCAACCGCGCGATTGAAGATTACGATCAGGCGATCCGCCTCGATCCGAAATACCTGTGGTCCTGGGTCAATCGCGCGGAGGCGTGGTACAGGAAGGGCGAGGCCGGGCGTGCATTCGCCGATCTTGAGGAGGCGGCTCGCCTCGACCCGAACAATTCCCGGGTTTACAGCGTCCGCGCCTCGACATGGTGGCAGCTCGGAGAACTGGACAAAGCCATCGCGGACTACAGCGAAGCCATTCGCCTGGAGCCGGCGTTTTCCGTATTTTACAACAACAGGGCGCTCGTTTGGCGGGACAAGGGCGATTACGACAAGGCGATCGCCGACTACGATGAGGCCATTCGGCGAGACCCCAGGGACGTCAGGGCCTACGCCAATCGCGGCGAGATCTGGCGGCTGAAGGGAGACCTCGACCGCGCGCTCGCCGATCAGGAAAAGCAAATTCGCATCAGTCCAAGGAATGCGAACAGCTATTTGACGCGAGGAGATACCTTTCGCTACAGGGGCGAGTTCGAGCGCGCCCTGGCGGACTATGATAAAACCTTGATCTTTGAAGCGGACAGCATTCCTGCCTATACCGGACGGGGATTGACCTTTGAGAAGCTGGGCGACCTGAAGCGTGCGCGCGCCGAGTTCGAGAAGGCCCTGGCATCCCGAAGTCAGAACCGCTCCGACGTCAGTAAATCCAGTCTTGAAACGGCCAAGGCCAGGCTGGCAGCGCTTGCTTCCGGCGCGGTCCAGCCCATTATTCATGCCGCACCCACGAAGGCGGCTTCTCCGAGGTCTGTCCCGACGCCGGCCGCGCGCGTCCCCGCGGCCACGACGCAGCCAGCCGGGAAGCAAGGCCGCCGCGTCGCATTGGTCATCGGCAATTCGGCTTACAGGAGCGTGCCGCCGCTTTCCAATCCGCCCAACGATGCCGCCGCGATCGCAAATTCCCTTCGCAACATCGGGTTCGAAACCGTCACGCTTGCCAGCGACGTGACGCGCGAAAAGCTGATTGATGCGCTGCGAACGTTCGCCAATGAGGCCGAGAATTCCGATTGGGCGATGGTCTACTACGCCGGGCACGGCATCGAGGTGGGAGGCGTCAACTATCTTGTTCCGGTCGACGCCAGGCTGGCCGTTGACCGCGACATTGAATACGAGGCCGTTCCGCTGTCGCAAGTGCTGCGGGCGACGGACGCGGCGAAAAAAATCAAGCTCGTCATGCTCGACGCGTGCCGCGACAATCCCTTCGCGCCGCGCAGGACGGCTGCTCCGGAAGCCGTCGCCAGAGCGTCCACCGCTGGCGCGCCTATCGCTTCGCGATCGACCAACGGGCGCGGGCTAGCGGAAGTCAAGGTTACCGGCGCGACACTGGTCGTGTTCGCCGCGAAAGACGGACAGATTGCGCTCGACGGCGAAGGCGGCAATTCGCCTTTTGCGGTTGCGGTCGTTCAACGCATCGCCACGCCGGGCGTCGAGATAAACAAGGTGTTCCGCCTTGTCCGCGATGACGTGATGGAAGCGACCGCCGGCCGGCAGGAGCCGTACACCTATGGTTCGTTGCCGGGCAGGGAGGATTTCTTCTTCGTCGCGAAGTAATCGGCGAGAGATTCTGCTAGAGCGTTTTCAAGCGAAGTGGATACCGGTTCGCGTGAAGAAAAACGCGTCAAGACAAAAAGATAGAGCCCCGTTCCGATTCAATCGGAACGGAAAAGGCTCTAGGCCTTGCGATCGACGATCGCCTCTCGCTCGGCCTGGTTCTTGGCGGCGAAGACGTCCAGTACGGCCTCGTTGATGATCCGCGGCGGAGCCTTCGCGGTTTGCTCGGCGAGCAGCTGGACTCGGGCCTGTGTCACGGCGACGGGTACGGGATAGACGAGCATGGCGAACTCCTCCGTTAGGAGAGGCTGTCACCGGCCTGTTTACGTTTTGTAAACAGATTGGGTTAACGGGCTCGATGCCGGATCATTCAAACATGGTGCCGGTTCAGTGTTCACAGCAACGGGCGGGGCAGGGTTCGCGCCAGCATCGAAAAGCCGCGATGCGGCCGACGAGATTGAACGAGACACCGTTCTTGGCGGCGTTGCTGTTTGCAGTGATGCCTTGGTAGGCCGGGAGGGTTCGAGACAAATTCGGTCATCTTGCGCTTGGCCTGAAAGCCGCCAGATGAGGCCGGTTCTCGCATTGCGATATTTTTGCAACACTCGCCCACAATCAGCCGGCACCACCGCTGCGGAGTACCTGCAGAGTATGTGGCTGGAAACTTTGTGACTAAGCTGCACCCAGTTTTGGAATCTCATTTGAAATTTGAGCTCTTTGGGGGACAGCATGCCATTTCAGAAAATCATTGCGGCGGCGGTCATCGCCGCCAGCACGATCCTCGGCATCGGCGTCGCATCGGCTGCCGATTTGCGTGTCAAGGCACCCCCGCCGGCGGTTGCTGCTGTCTATGATTGGACCGGCTTTTATATCGGCGTGAACGTCGGTGGCGTTTGGGGCGATTATGACGTCAGCGCGTCCGTGCCCCCCGCGCCCCCCAACGCTATCAACGCAGCGGCAATCCTGGCGGCAACCACCGCCGGGAACGGCGGCGCCACTCAGGCTGGATTCACGGGCGGTGGTCAGGTGGGCTACAACCGGCAATTCGGAAAGGGGCTCGTCGTCGGTGTCGAAGCGGACCTGAGCTATTTGGGAGACAGGACGACGCGCAATACCGGGGTGGTTCCGGTCGGTGTCTTCCTCATTCAGGATATCGACAACGTATCCCACGACTGGCTTGCGACCTTCCGCGGTCGACTCGGCTTCGCCACTGGTCCGGTGTTGTTCTATGGAACGGGTGGCGTGGCACTCACCAATCAGCGCCTCGCGCGTACCCAGGATTGGTCCTTTGTTGACGGATGTCCTGTCGTGGCCAGCGGCTTGCAGCGTTGCCACCTCGGCAGCGTGAGCGAAACGAAAGTTGGCTGGGCAGTTGGCGCGGGCGTCGAGTATGGCTTCACGCCAAACTGGACGGTCAAGGGTGAGTATCTGCATGCCGATTTCGGCAGCTCTTCCTTCACCACGCTCAACGTTGGTCCTGGTTTCGTAGGCTTTCCGCAATCCATCAATCACAGCGTCCGTTCAACGGTCGACATCGTGCGCGTCGGCTTGAACTACCGCTTCGGTGGCCCGGTCGTCGCGAAGTTCTGATCCGCTCGGCTACTTCCGCAATTCAAAAGCCCCGGCTGCGCCCGGGGCTTTTTTGTGCGTAAGGAAATCAGGCCGAATGTCTGCTTCGGTAACACCATGACGCATCAGGAGAAGTGGCTGCAGGACTGGTGCCGGTTGAGAGGATTGAACTCCCGACCTTCGGTTTACAAAACCGCTGCTCTACCGCTGAGCTAAACCGGCGACATTGAAGGGATCGGAGACGGGCGAAAATCCCGCTCGAACCCGCTGATCTTTCGGCCGCTCGAATACCAGACTTGGCCGGGAAGGGCTAGCAGGCGAGGGGCGTTTCGGCGCAAGCGCGTGCACAAAAAAGGCGGCCCTGCGGCCGCCTTTTGATTGGCCACGCCCTAATTGTCTTTCGCGCTGGCGCTATTGGGAGCGATATTGTTTGCGGACAGCAGGCCCGGAACGCGTTCCGCGACATCTTTCTGGCCCTGGGGCGTCCAATGCTCGCCCCAGCCTCCGCTGGCATAGAACTCGGCTCCCTGGAGTTTCACGAACGGGATC
>JBAQER010000473.1:0-9585 GCA_049286845.1 Bradyrhizobium sp. | reverse complement strand
CCGCTAGCCCGGGACGACAATTGAACAGGATTGGGTTACGCCGCCTTCGGCAGCGCAGCCTTGGTCTCGGCGAAGGCCCAGTCGATCCACTGCGTCAGCAGCGCGACATCCTTGGTTTCCACGGTGGCGCCGCACCAGATGCGCAGCCCCGCCGGCGCATCGCGATAATGCGCAAAATCGTAGCCGGCGCCTTCCTTCTCCACCAGCGCCACCAGCTTCTTGGCGAAGTCGGCCTGCGCGTCGGCGGTGAGAGCGGTGATCGCGGGATCGATCACCTTCATGCACACCGAGGTGTTGGAACGGATCGCCGGATCCTTGGCCAGGAAATCGATCCACGGCGTCTTCGCCTTCCAGTCGGCGAGCACCTTTGTATTCGCGTCGGCGCGGGCGATCAGGGCTTTCAGGCCGCCGACCGATTTTGCCCAGTTCAGCGCGTCGAGATAGTCCTCGACGCACAGCATCGACGGCGTGTTGATGGTCTCGCCCTCGAAGATGCCTTCGTTGAGCTTGCCGCCCTTGGTCATGCGGAAGATCTTCGGCAGCGGCCAGGCCGGCTTGTAGGTCTCGAGGCGTTGCACCGCCCGCGGCGACAGCACCAGCATGCCGTGCGCGGCCTCGCCGCCGAGCGCCTTCTGCCAGGAGAAGGTCACGACATCGAGCTTGGCCCAGTCGAGCGGCTGCGCGAACGCCGCAGAGGTGGCGTCGCAGATGGTCAGGCCTTCGCGGTCGGCCTTGATCCAGTCGGCATTGGGCACGCGCACACCCGAGGTGGTGCCGTTCCAGGTGAAGACGATGTCGGAAGCGGGATCGGCCTTGCTGAGATCGGGGATTTCGCCATAGCCGGCATGCAGCTTGGTGACGTCCTTGAGCTTCAATTCCTTGACGATGTCGCTGACCCAGCCCTCGCCGAAGGATTCCCAGGCGATCGTGGTCACGGGCCGCGCGCCGAGCAGCGACCACAGCGCCATTTCGACCGCGCCGGTGTCGGACGCCGGCACGATGCCGATCTTGTAACCGGCAGGCACCTCGAGCACTTCGCGCGTCAGTTCGATCGCGAGCTTGAGCTTGGCCTTGCCGATCTTCGCGCGATGCGAGCGGCCGAGGGCGGCGTCTTTGAGATTTTGGGGGTTCCAGCCGGGGCGCTTGGCACAGGGGCCGGAGGAAAAATGCGGCACATTGGGCCGCAAAGCGGGCTTCGCTGCAGTCATGATCTATCCTTCCAGATAGCTAGCCTCCCGTTGGGGGGAGGTGTCCCGCCGCGGTGCTTAAGGGAAACGCCTGGAATCGTCAAGGAACTTTCGAGGGGTCGGATATGCACTTTCGGATCAGGTGTGACCCTTGGGATCAGGTGTGACCCTTGGGATCAAGTTTGACCCTCGGGATCACCTTGGGATCAGGCCCGACCCTGGAATTGCAACCGATTGATGGCCCGGGTCCACATCGGACGGGATTGCCGCGGGTGGTTGCGACTGAAGCAGTTCGTCAGCATCCGTGACGGTTCTTGCCGCCCTTCGCCTGCTCGAGGTTTTCAATACGCTGTTTTCGCCGGCCTGCACGACATACTCGTTGCCGATCCGAATAATCGAATAATTGTTCATGTGCGGATCCCCAGCCTGCCCGAGCCCGGCGGGATACACCACAATGCCACGCATCGTTGCGCGGAAATAATTACGAAGGGCTGGCTGGTTTATCGCGCGTTAACCGAAACGAATGGCAAAGCCCGTTTCGCAATCGGCGCAAGGCCCCATCGATCGTGCCGAACAATTGGGCTGTATCAAAATCACCAGGTCATGCCGACATGGCTCGGCTGAAACCCGAGCCGCTTGTAAAACCGCTGCGCGTCGACGCGGGTGTTATGCGTGAACAGTTCGACCAGCTTGCAACCGTTGGTGCGTGCCTCATTGAGCGCCCATTGCACCAGCTGCTCCCCGACGCCGCGGCTGCGGCAATGCGTGGCGACGCGGACATCCTCGATCAGGCCGCGCAAGGCGCCCTGCGAGCTCAGTCCCGGCAGGATGCAGAGCTGCAGGCAGCCGATCACGGTGCCCTCGCCGTCCTCGGCGACCACGAGATGGATGTTCGGATCGGCCTCGACCCGATCGAACGCCCGGAAATAGGACGGCGGCAGCGGGTCTTCGATCCGCTCGCGCGCGCTGCCGAGCGGATCGTCCGCCAGCATCGCCACGATGGCGCCGACGTCGTCGCGGCGGGCGCGCCGGATAGTGACGGTGGAAATCGCGGCCATGGTGGTATCCCTGGAACTCAGCGCGCCGGAGGTAGCCCGAGATAGCGTTCGGTGTCGCCGATCCAGCGCCGCACCGCGGCATAGCCGTCGAGGTGGAAGCCGCCCTCATGCGCCAGCCGCGTATAGGCCAACAGCGCGACGTCGGCGAGCGAAACAGCCTCGCCGACCAGGAACCGCGTCGCGGCGAGTTGATGCTCCATCCGCGCCAGCGCCGCGTAGCCGCGCTTGACCTTGTCGGGATCGAGGTCGGAGGCCGGCTTGCCGAGATAGACCATCTGGAAGCGGCACACCGCGATATAGGGCTCGTGGCTGTATTGCTCCCAGAACAGCCACTCGTCCATCTTCGCCGCGGCATAGTCGTCCGCGGGAATGAGATCGCTGCCGCGGGCGAGATAACGGATGATGGCATTGGACTGCGCCAGCGCGCGGCCGTCGTCGAGCACCACCGTCGGCACCTGGCCGGCGCCGTTGAGCTTGAGAAATTCCGTGGTGCGGGTCTCGCCCTTGAGCGTATCGACGCTGATCCAATCGTAAGGCAACGCCAGGCGATCGCAGACCCATTTCACCTTCAGGCAATTGCCCGAATTGGTATCGCCGTAGATTTTCATGGCCGGCCACCGTTCTGAGGAGAGAGCGACAGACCAGCAGCCGGAAGCACTTCTGTCAACAGGATCGGACGGCGCGCTGAATCTCGCAGCCGCGCCGGGTTTCAGAACTTGTAGCCCAGGCCGGCACGGACCGTGTTGATCTGCGTGTCGATCGAGGAGGTAAAGCGGATGTATTCCCACTCCGCGCGCAGGAACAGGCCCGCATACAGCATCACATCGACACCGAGTCCGCCGGAATACCCGTAGATCAGGTGGCTGTTCTTCGCATCCGTCGCGCTGAGATCGAACGGCACGTTCTGGAAACCCGGCGCAGCGCTCGGGTTGACCTGGGTCCCGTAGATATGGGCGGTCCTGATGATATTCGCCTGTCCGAGGGCCACGCCCCCGAACATATAAGGGAGAAACGCACCGGCCGCATAACCGGCCCGTAGCCGAAGCGTTCCCATGTCGGAAACCGCCATCGTCCCTGTGCTCTCATAGGTCACGGTGTCCGTGTAACCCCCGGAGGCGGAAAAGAACCGCGACATGCTGTCGGTCTGCGTGCCGCCGAACTTGCCATGCATGTAGTTGAACTCAGCGCCGAGAATGACGTCGTCCCATTGCGCGTTGTAACCGGCGAAGCCGCCGAAGCCGTTGCCGTGAACCGAGGTCTTGCCTCCCAGCGGCCAGGACGAGACGCCGCCTGACGCCTCGATGTCCGTCGTGGCCAGCAGGTGAGCCGCGATGCTCCTCGTTGCGCCCGTGAAATTCATGTCAGACGTACCGAGGCCGCCCTGGCCTCCGATGTAGTAACCCTGCCAGTTGACTCTCGCGGTGGTCAGCCCGTCAGTGAAGGAGCCGCGAAGAAACGGAAGGTCGGCCGCTTCCGCACCGGAGGCCGCCCCGAACATCATCGCCGCCAGCAAAAGTCTACGCATCGCAACGCTCCATCGAACTCTGACTGGCGCTGATCATCGCCTGTTAACCTTAACCAATCGTTGTCGCAGGCTACGATCGGCATGATCCTGTGCGAAAACTCGAGATCATTTCCGCGACGGGCTCTTGCGCAACCGTATCGGCGCGCAAAGCGAAACGGCGCGGGAAGATCCCGCGCCGTTAATACTCGTTAAGAGAAATGAGTGATCAGCCCTTGCGCATCAGCGGCGGCGCGTAGACCGGCGGGCTCGAGAGATCCCAGCGCACGCCCAGCTTGAGGTCATGCGAGGTGATGTTCTTGAACGTCATCGGATTGTTGATGCCGTTGGTGCCGTCGAAAGCCCGCAGATCGCCGGTCAGGCCATCGCCCATGTCGAGATAGCGATAGGCGAGTTCGACCGTGAAGTTCGGCGTGACCTTGTAGCCGACACCGGCGTGCAGCGCCCAGGCGAGATTCCATTTCGACACGTTGTCGCCGAACGCCAGGCCCGGCAGCGCGGGACCGACGCCGCCGTTGAGGGCGATGCCCTGGTCGGTGAAGTTGTTGATCGAAACCCGCGCGCCGCCGACACCGGCGCCGATGAACGGCGTCATGCACCACCAGGTGCCGAGATCGACATAGGCGTTGGCGAGAACCACCCACTCGGACTTGGTGGCGTGATAGGTGTCGGTACCGACACCGCCGACATAGGTGATGTTGTCCTTGCCGAAGAACTGCGAATTGCCGCGATACTCACCGGTGACGTCGGCGCGGAACCAGTTGTTGACCTTGTAACCGACGCCGAGGCCGAAGATGCCCGCGGTGTTGAAGTTGAGGCTCTGGCTCTGGCTGGTGAGACCGGCATCGAGCGCGTTGTTCAGGCGATCGACCCGCTGATTGCTGAAACCGATGTCGCCACGCAGATACCAGCCGCCGAAGTCCTCGACCACCGGAGGCGGTGCGTATGCCGGCGGCGGCATGATGGCCATGTCGGCGGCAGAAGCCATCGACGACAACATTGATGCCGCTCCGGCGGCAACGAGAAACTTAACGCTACGCATTGGCTTCGTCCTTTTGTCCGGTGAGGCAGACAACGGAGGCCTCACATCAAAAACTCACGGTCGGACGATGCCATCAAATGTTTAAGCGGCACTTAACCCTAATTATTAAGGTTGATAATCTGTTGCGCACGCCCCCTCGGCGTGTGCGCCCGGCAACGAGATCGCGCGGAATTTCAATATTTTGCCGCGCAACCGCCGGCGAAAATCGCGGGGCTGCGTTCTTCCGATCGCGCCACGGGAAATTTCTGCAGCGTGAAATCGGCAGCACGAAAATGGCTGGAACCGCCACAATCGCTAACAATGTGTTGATGGAAATCCGGCGGTTGCGGCGCCAACGGCTCCTGCGTCAGCGCGCGGCGTTCGGCATCTTCGGCAGGAACACCGCGAGCAATCCGATCGCCGGCAGCAACGCGCAAACCTGATAGACGAAGGCGATGCCGGTGTGGTCGGCGACCTTGCCGAGCACCGCGGCCCCGAGCCCGCCGATGCCGAAGGCAAATCCGAAGAACACCCCGGAGATCATCCCGAGCCGGTGCGGCATCAGTTCCTGCGCGAACACGATGATCGACGAAGTCGCCGACGAAATGATGAAGCCGATGAAGATGGTCAGCACGGCGCTGGCGAACAGCCCGGCATGGGGCAACGCCAGCGTGAACGGCAGCGCGCCGAGGATCGAGAACCAGATCACGTATTTGCGGCCGAAGCGGTCACCGAGCGGACCGCCGAAGAAGGCGCCGGCGGCGTTGGCGGCGAGGAAGATGAACAGATAGAACTGCGCGGTCTGGGTCGAGACCGCGAATTTGTCGATCAGATAGAAGATGTAATAGCTCGACAGGCTGGAGACGTAGAGCTGCTTGGAAAACAACAGCGCGACCAGCACCACCAGCGCGACCTTGACCCGGAGGGAACTCGGGGCATCCGGATGCGCCGGCGGCGGCGCCGCCTTCTTCGTCGCGATCTGCGGCTTGTACCAATGCCCGATCCGCCACAGGATGACGATGGCGAGAAATGCGATCGAGGAAAACCAGGCGATGCTCGGCTGGCCGAACGGCACCACGATCAACGCCGCCAGCAGCGGGCCCATCGAGGTTCCGAAACTGCCGCCGAGCTGGAACACCGATTGTGCGAAGCCGTAGCGTCCGCCGGAAGCAAGGCGGGCGATCCGCGCCGACTCCGGATGAAACACCGCCGAGCCCAGTCCGACCAATGCTGCCGCGACCAAAATGACGGGATATTGCTGCGCCACGCTGAGCAGCAGCAAGCCGACGAACGTGAAGCCCATGCCGATGGCCAGCGAGAACGGCTGCGCCTTTCTGTCGGTGACATATCCGATCACCGGCTGCAGCAGCGAGGCGGTGAACTGGAACGCCAGCGTGATCATGCCGATCTGCGCGAAGTCGAGCGCGTAGCTGTCCTTCAGTATCGGATAGACCGAGGCGATCAGCGACTGCATGGTATCGTTGAGGAAATGCGACAGGCTGATGCCCGCGAGAACGACATAGGCTGGCCCCGCCACGGCGGCGGGCGCCGCAACATCTGGCACCACCACCGGCGCAACCAGCGCCTCTTCACTGACGACGACGGGCTTGTTCAAGACCTGAAATCCGGATTCGGAGCGCAATAGCTCCTCCTACGACGGCGGCGCCGCACCGACCAGCGCCAATAGATAATGGCTGCGATGCGATCGCGCGCTCAGGCGGCCGCGGCCTGATCGAGTGCGGAGACGATGTGATCGACCACTTCCTCGACCAGGATGCGGTCGTCGCCCTCGCCCATCACCCGGATCACGGGCTCGGTGCCGGAGGAGCGGACCAGCAGCCGGCCATGGCCGTTGAGCCGTTTTTCGCCGTCCACGATCGCCGATTTGACCTCGGCGTCGTCGAGCGGCTTGCCGCTGCGATAGCGGACGTTCTTCAGGATCTGCGGCAGCGGGTCGAAGCGGTGGCAGACCTCCGATACCGGGCGGCGGAGCTTTTGCACCACCGCGAGCACCTGAAGTGCTGCGACAAAGCCGTCGCCGGTGGTGGCGTAGTCCGACAGGATGATGTGACCGGACGGCTCGCCGCCGACATTGTAGCCGCGGCCCAGCATCTGTTCGAGCACGTAGCGGTCGCCGACCGGTGTGCGGATCAGCTCGATGCCCTGGCCTTCGAGGAAACGCTCGAGCCCGAGATTCGACATCACGGTGGCGACGACGCCGGGCTTGGCGAGCCGGCCGTCTTCCTTCCAGCTTTGCGCGATCACCGCGAGCAGCTGGTCGCCATCGACCAGATGGCCGCGCTCGTCGACCAGGATGACCCGGTCGGCGTCGCCATCGAGCGCGATGCCGATATCGGCGCGCATTTCGCGCACCTTGCGGCTCAGCGCTTCCGGCGAGGTGGAGCCGCATTCCTTGTTGATATTGAAGCCGTCCGGCTCGACCCCGATGGAAATGACGTCGGCGCCGAGTTCCCACAGCGCTTCCGGCACCACCTTGTAGGCCGCGCCGTGGGCGCAATCGATCACCACCCGCAGGCCGTCGAGGCTGAGATCGCGCGGCAGCGTGCGCTTGGCGAATTCGATGTAGCGGTCATGGACGCCGTCGATGCGGCGGGCGCGGCCGAGACTGGCGCTCTGCGCCAGTTTCTTGTCGAGCGATTCGTCGAGCAACTGCTCGATCTGCTTTTCGACGTCGTCGGACAGTTTGAAGCCCTGCGGGCCGAACAGCTTGATGCCGTTGTCCTCGAACAGATTGTGCGAAGCCGAAATCATCACGCCGAGATCGGCGCGCATCGACTTGGTCAGCATCGCCACCGCCGGCGTCGGTATCGGGCCGAGCAGCAGCACATCCATGCCGACCGAGGTAAAGCCGGCCACCATCGCGTATTCGATCATGTAGCCGGAAAGCCGCGTGTCCTTGCCGATGACGACGCGATGGCGATAATCGCCGCGCTGAAACACCAGTCCGGCCGCCTGCCCGACCTTGAGCGCCAGCTCCGGCGTGATCAGACCGTTGGCACGGCCCCGGATCCCGTCCGTCCCGAAATATTTGCGGCTCATGTGACCCCCAGCTCCGTCCCGGCTCCTGCAACCACCCTGCGAAAAGCCCCGAACGCCCGCCTATCATAGCGTGCAGCGGGTTATAATGCCTGCAGCGCTAAAATGGCTTCAAAAAATATGATGAATCATTACCGGCGGCCGATTGGCCGGCCGGCGGCTAACACATTGTTAACGCAGGTATTATGCGGCCAGCAACCCCGGCCGACGGGCCGCTAGTCCCGGCGTTTGACGTGATGGTCGGCCTTTGAGGGCGGTGGCTGGGTGACATTGACCGGATCGGAACCCGGAAAGGTCTCCTCCAGCCCCTCCTCCAGCGCCCTATCCAGCTGGCGCTTCTCGGCGACTTCGGCGGCTTTCTCGGCGACTGTGGTGCGTGGTCCGGTCATGGATGGCCTCCCTGGCTGGCAGCCTCTCCGTGGGGCGATTTTGCAGGGGCCCCAACCATGCTAGATGAATAGTCAAAGCGACGAATACAAGAAGGGCCGGGAGCGCATATGAAACACATCACCTGCATCGAGGATCTGCGCCAGGTTCATAAGCGCAAGGTGCCAAAGGCGTTTTTCGATTACGCCGATCGCGGCTCCTATTCCGAGGATACGCTGCGCGCCAACGTCGACGACCTGCAGCAAATCAAGTTCCGCCAGCGCATTCTGGTCGACGTGTCGAAGCGCGACCTCTCGACCACGATCCTCGGCGAGCCCGCCGCGCTGCCGCTGATCCTTGCCCCGGTCGGGCTGACCGGCATGCAATACGGCGACGGCGAAATTCACGCCTGCCGCGCCGCGCAGGCCGCCGGCATTCCCTACACATTGAGCACGATGTCGATCTGCTCGATCGAGGATGTCGCCGCCAATGTCGACAAGCCGTTCTGGTTCCAGCTCTACGTCATGAAGGACCGCGGCTTCATCAAGGCGCTGATCGAGCGCGCCATCGCTGCGAAATGCAGCGCGCTGGTGCTTACCGTCGACCTCCAGGTGATCGGGCAGCGCCATGCCGACATCAAGAACGGCATGACGGTGCCGCCGGAATGGTCGCTGTCGAAGCTGGTCGATTTCGCCACCAAGCCCGCATGGGTCGCGGGCGTGCTGCGCGGCAAGCGCCGCACCTTCGGCAATCTGGTCGGCCATCTGAAAGGCACCGACGATATCACCGCGCTGGGGACCTGGATCGCGACGCAGTTCGACACCACGCTGAACTGGAAAGACGTCGAGTGGATCCGCAGCATCTGGCCCGGCAAGCTGATCCTGAAGGGCATTCTCGACGTCGAGGATGCCGAGGAAGCGGCCAAGACCGGCGCGCAGGCGCTGGTGGTGTCGAACCATGGCGGCCGGCAACTCGACGGCGCGCCGTCGTCGATCGAGGTGCTGCCGGAGATCGTCGACGCCGTCGGCACGCGGATGGAGATCCTGTTCGACGGCGGCATCCGCTCGGGCCAGGACGTGATGCGCGCGCTGGCGCTCGGCGCCAAGTCCTGCATGATCGGACGGGCCTACATCCACGGCCTCGGCGCCTACGGCGGCCCCGGCGTCGCCAAGGCGCTCGACATCATCCGCAACGAACTCAGCGTCACCATGGGCCTGTGCGGCGTCAACACCATCGCCGAGATCGACGATCACGTGCTGGCGATTTAGGATCGGCGCGGCCCGTCCGTCTTCCTTCTCCCCTTGTGGGAGAAGGTGGCGCGCTTTGGAGCGCACTTGCGCTCCTGAGCGCGCCGGATAAGGGGTTTCTATACCG